>CAYYZT010000444.1:0-1315 GCA_964476015.1 uncultured Chitinophaga sp. | reverse complement strand
CTCTGGGTAGTACACTGCAAAAGTGCCTAGCACCTTGCCGTTTTTAGAAATGAGCGGGGTAGACCAACACGCGCCCAAATGATATTGCTTGGCCAAGTCTTTATAATTGGCCCAGATAGGGTGGTTGGCAATATCTTCCACTATCACGTCTTGCTTAGCAAAAGCCGCAGTGCCGCAGGAGCCTACGCCGTGGGCTATTTCGATGCCGTTCACCGCCTCGTTGTAGGCGGGCGGCAGGCTGGGCGCGGCGCCGTGCAATAAATGGGTGCCCGCTTCATTGGCAAATAAAATGGATGCTTTCGAACCGTCGTTGTTTTGTTTCTCCATCCAAAGGACGATGGCCTCCGAAATCTCGGTAAGTGAGGCACTGGTAGAAATCATCTCCAACACATCGCCTTGTCCGCCAATCAGGGCTTCCAGCCGCTCAAAATCCACCGCGTTATACGATTCCATAGTGTCGCTTCCCGTTCAATAGTTGTGCCCAAATTTAAAAGTAACCTTTTTATCGTCAGCACGAGCAAGCGTATGTATATATAAATATTTCCAACATGGATATCGGCTGTTTCTTGGCAAAAAGGGCGAAATCGTTTATTTTTCAGAAAACATGCACACATGGAGCCTACCGCAGTTGTTTCGCAGGCGCAGTTACTGGCCGAGGTATTTGAGGAGACCCGCAAGCTTACCCGCTTTTACCTGAGCAAGATAGACCCCGACTGGGCGGAGTGGCGGCCCGTAGCCGACGGCGTACCGCTAAACAGTGCTTACTGGCTGGTGGCGCACCTAGCGTGGGCAGAGAACGCGCTGATACTGCAATCGTTGGGCGGGCAGGGAGTGGACATACCATGGCTGAAGCACTATGCGCTGGGCTGCGACGGCAAGTTGCACGACAACAGGCCGTCATTTAGTGAGCTGTTGCAGGAACTGGACCGGGTACACCAGCAAGCCATGCAGCAGGCGCGCGCCCTTACCGACGAACAACTGGACGAGCCCGCCAGCGACAGCGAGATACAGTGGCGCGGCAGCAAGCGCAAGGTGTTTTACCATGCCATCCGCCACGAGGGCACCCATGTGGGGCACTTTGGCTGGCTGTGCAAGATAAAGGGAGTGGAAACAATCTAGTCCACGGTCCACGGTCGACGGAAAAAATAGTATGGGTTTTCCATGGACTTACGGTGCCACCAACTCCACTTTCATCCGCTCCGGGCCTTCGAAGAACACGGCGTAGTAGTTGGGCCCGCCCGCAAAGGGGTGCTTGTCTTCATATAGAATGGTAATGTCGCGTTGGCGTAGGGCTGGGGTCATTTCATCCACGAAC
>CAYYZT010000443.1:2607-3069 GCA_964476015.1 uncultured Chitinophaga sp. | reverse complement strand
ACGACAAGCTGGCCGGTATGACCGGTACGGCCGAAACCGAAGCGGGAGAGCTATGGGAAATATACAAATTGGACGTGGTAAGCATCCCTACCAACAAATCCATCGTTCGCGACGACCAGCAAGATGTGGTATACAAAACCAAGCGCGCTAAATACAACGCCATTATAGACCACGTGGCCGATTTGCGCGAGAAAGGCCGCCCCGTGCTGGTAGGTACCACCTCGGTTGAGGTTTCGGAACTGATGGGCCGCATGCTTACCCAACGTAAAATTCCGCACAACGTACTGAACGCCAAACAGCACCAGCGCGAGGCCGAGATTGTGGCCGAGGCGGGCCGTGCGGGCACCATTACCATTGCCACCAACATGGCCGGTAGGGGTACCGACATTAAGCTGGGCCCCGGCGTGAAGGAAGCCGGAGGTTTGGCTATCATCGGCACCGAAAGGCACGACAGCCGCCGGG
>CAYYZT010000443.1:0-2597 GCA_964476015.1 uncultured Chitinophaga sp. | reverse complement strand
TCCCGCCGCATCGACAACCAGTTGCGCGGCCGTGCGGGCCGTCAGGGCGATCCGGGTTCTTCGTTGTTCTTCGTAGCGTTGGAAGACGATTTGATGCGCCGCTTCGGCTCCGACCGTATCGCGGGCGTAATGGACAAACTCGGTTATAAAGAAGAAGAGGTTATCCAGCACTCGATGATTACCAAATCCATCGAACGTGCCCAGCAGAAAGTGGAAGAGAACAACTTCGGCATGCGGAAACGTTTGTTGGAGTACGACGACGTGATGAACGCGCAGCGCGAGGTAATCTATAAACGTCGTAAAAACGCCCTTTTCGGCGACCGCTTGGCCGTGGACATCAGCAACATGTTCTACGACCTTTGCGAAGAGCTGGTAAACAACTACCGAAACAGCGATGATTATGAAGGCTTTAAGCTGGATGCCATCCGCTACCTATCCGTTAACCCAGACATTGCCAAGCAAGAATTTACCAACAGCCCGGCCAACCAAGTAGCTACCAAGTTGTACGAGCAGGCTTGGGCCACCTACCAGCGCAAAGGCGAGCAGTTGGCCCAACAGGCGTTGCCATTGTTGCAGCGCGTGCAGGGCGGCACCTATACCAACGTGCTGTTCCCGTTTACTGACGGCATCAAGCAACTACGGGTAATAGTGCCCATTGAGCGTGGCTTGGAAACACAAGGCAAGGAAGTGATTACCTCTTTTGAGAAAGCAGTGGTGTTGAGCTTGATTGACGAGGCTTGGAAAAACCACCTGCGCGAAATGGACGACCTGAAGCAGGCCGTACACGGAGCGGTGTACGAGCAGAAAGACCCACTGTTGGTGTATAAGCTGGAAGCTTTCGAATTGTTCAAAACTATGGTTGCGAATTTCAACCGCGATGTAGTATCTTTCCTGTGCAAAGGTGGCTTGCCCGTGCAGCAACAGCAGGAACTGCGTACCGCTCCAGAGGAAGAAAAAACCGACCTGAGCCGCCTGAAAGCTGGCCGCGACGACAACAACAGCGTGGTGAACCCCAACGCCGCAGCGCAGCAACAGCAAGAGCAACAGCCCCAAGAGCGCAAGCTGGAACCGGTGCGCGTGGATGATAAAATAGGAAGAAACGACCTCTGCCCTTGCGGTAGCGGAAAAAAATATAAACAGTGTCATGGCAAAGAGCAGTAGTCCGGAGCAGGGTTTGCACAAACTCATAGAGCATACCCTGCTGAAACAGGAAGCTACTACCGAAGACGTGAAAACGTTGTGTGAAGAGGCTAAAACACATAAATTCTTCGGGGTTTGTGTGCCACCTTACTATGTAGAGCAGGCCCAAAAGCTGCTGGAAAAATCATCGGTGAAGATAGTTACCGTGGTGGGTTTCCCGTTGGGCTATAGCCTCACCTCCATTAAAGTGGAAGAGGCCAAAAAGGCCATTGAGAAAGGTGCCGACGAAATAGACATGGTTATCAACCTTGCCGCGTTGCGAAACAAGGAGTATAACTACGTTAAGAACGAAATAGACAGCGTGGCCACCATAGCCCACATGAGCAACAAGCTGATGAAGGTGATTATAGAGAGCGGCTCGCTTACCGATGAGGAAATCATCAAAGCTTGCGAGCTTTGCGCCGAGGCCGGTGCCGATTTCGTTAAAACCTCTACAGGTTTTAATGGTACGGGTGCCCAGGTGGAGCACATAAAACTGATGCGCCAGCACTTGCCCGATAAAATCAAAATAAAGGCATCGGGCGGCATCAAGGAGCGCGAGTTCGCATTGGAACTTGCCAAAGCCGGTGCCGACCGCATCGGGGCTTCGGCAAGCCTAAAACTCATCGAGGCATGAAAGGCTGGCAGTTAATATTGGCCCTCTTGTTACCGTTGTGTGGCATTGCCCAACAGCATAAAAACGATGTGCAGCCCGGCACGGTGCAAGTAATCCTCAGCAACCCGTACATCGACTCGCTGATGGCGGCCACCAAGCTACAAGCCGAGAAAGACCCCATCATAAAAGGCTTTCGGGTGCAGGTAATGGCTGCCGGAAACCGCGCCGACGTAAACAAGGCCAAGGGGCAGTTTTACGGCATGTTTCCCGATATCAAGACTTTTGTGATATACCAACAGCCCAACTTTAAACTGCGCGTGGGCAATTTCCGCAGCAAAACGGAAGCATACAAAGCCTGGAAAGAAATAACCAAGTACTTTCCCGGTGCCTTCATTACCCCCGACGAAATAAAAATGAGCGAATTGTAATGGACTCGCTACGCTGCCGGATAAAAGAATTGGCCCGAGAGGCGTATCCGGAGGTAGTAGCCATCCGCCGCGATTTGCATGCCCACCCCGAGCTTTCCTTCCAAGAGCACCGCACGGCGGCCAAGGTATGCGAGTATTTGGATAAATGGGGCATCCCCTACCAAAAAGGCATAGCGGGCACGGGCGTGGTGGCCCACATCAAAGGCCGCAACCCCGAAAAAAAGACCGTGGCCCTGCGCGGCGATATGGATGCGCTGCCCATACAGGAAACCAACAACGTAACCTACCAATCAACCCAAGCGGGCATCATGCATGCCTGCGGGCACGATGTGCATACCGCATCGGTGCTGGGCTGTGCCTTCATCCTCAACCAA
>CAYYZT010000442.1:0-3070 GCA_964476015.1 uncultured Chitinophaga sp. | reverse complement strand
GACCGCCCGTCGGCACTGATGCACGGCTGGGTTTCCTTATGCGAAGTGTTGATTTTCGGGCCGAGGTTTTGCGGTTTGCCCCAAGTATTGCCCACCCGCTTCGACACGAAAATATCGCAGCCGCCATAGCTGCCGCCGCCCTCGCAAATGGTAAAGTACAGTTGCCTGCCATCGGGCGATATGCTGTGCGCGCCTTGGTTGGCATCGGGCGTGTTCACCAAGCTGCTCACGGAAATGGCCTTGACCCAAACATCCCTTTCGCGCTGGCTTACCATAATATCCTCTTGCGAGCGTTTGGTGATGGGGTCTTTTATCTGTCGGGTAAAAAAGAGGTATTTGCCTTCGGCGGTAAGGGCGGGGAAGTATTCGTTGTCGGGCGTGTTCACACCATCGCCGGCAGGTTTTGGGGTAAAGGGAAACGGCTTTTTTACGGCTTCTTTGGCAAAGGGAATGCTGGCTTCCAACAGTTTCAGTTCGGCTTCCCGCTTTGGGTCGATGGAACCTACTTTGCGGTAATAATCCAAGTAATGCTGCGCCGAATCGAACTGGTGGATGTAAAAATTGGTGCGGGCCAGGTAGTAATATACCTCCTTGCTCTTTTTGGGGTCAATGTCAGCCACTCGCTTCAGGTGGTGCCTGCTTTCGTTGTAGCGGCGGGTGCGGTAGTATAGGTACCCCAGCTTTTCGTGCGCATGCAGGTAATCGGGCTGTATTTGTAAGGATTTTAGTAAGGCTTGCTCCGCTTCCGCAAAACGGTCCCATTGCAGGTGCTCCATGGCCTCGTTGTATAGTTCAAAGGCCTTTTTGTTCACTTTTTGGGGCTGTGCCGAGAGGGGAGCGAGGGCCAACAGCAACACGAGGCATAGGCTCAAGGCACGTCTAAATACTTGTGTATCTGCAAGGAAATTTCCCATTTCGGGTGGGCTTTAACGTAGTCAATAATCAACGGGGTTACCTTATTATGAACGCTCCATTCGGGTTGAAGATACAACTTACATGCCGAGTTTGTTTGTGCCGCATGTTCCTCCGCCCACTTGAAGTCGCTTTTGTTGTACACGATAACTTTTAGCTCGTTGGCATGTGGCAATACTTCGGGCAGGGGCTTCTTGAATTTTTTTGGCGAAAGGCAAACCCAGTCCCAACTACCGGTGAGGGGGTAAGCCCCTGAAGTCTCGATATTGGTTTGGAAGCCCGCCTGCTGCAATTGTTGGGTAAGGTGGGTAAGGTCGTACATCAGTGGCTCGCCGCCTGTAACCACCATCATACGGCCCTGATGCTTGCTGGCCTCGGCCACCAAATCGGCCACTTCCCACACGGGGTGCGCGCCGGCATCCCACGATTCTTTCACGTCGCACCATACGCAGCCCACGTCGCAACCGCCTAAGCGGATAAAATAGGCCGCCTTGCCCTGATAAAAGCCTTCCCCTTGGATAGTATAAAACTGTTCCATTACGGGCAGGCGGGTCAAAAGGGTGGAAGTGGCAATCATGGTGCAAATATCGTAAGGAAAACCTTGTGTCGCAAAAAGTAACGTGAGGCAGGCCAACGAATCAAATTTTTAGGAAAAATAGTATCGCTACCGTAACCTTTGCCCATGCTTTGCGTACAGCAATATACGGGACACCACTAAAAACCCCGAACACACATGCACAAAGGAGCCTTTATGATAGCGTTGCTGTTGATTACGGCAACAGGTTTTGTCGGATTTCGATTTGCCGACGATGCCAGTTCGTTTGAAGTGCAGTACGAAGTAAAATGCAAGGAATGCACCGTTACCTATCGCGACCACAAGGGCAACTCCGTGGAAGTGAAGGGTATACAGGATAGCTGGACCTACGAGTTTGCGGGCAAGGCCGGACAATTTGTGTACGTGGCCGCCAGCAACCCGGAAGGTGCCGAAACCGTGGTGCTTATTAAGCGCGGCGGCAAACAACTGATTAAAGGCGAGAGCCAGGGCGTGGCCGAGACTGCCCGTGCCGGTTCCATCCTATAAAGAAATCCATCGTTTATGAAGATTGCGAAAGCTGCCTTGGCTAAGGGCGGCTTTTTTGTTTGGTATATAGTCGACAGTCCACGGTCCACAGTCCACGGTTCGGGATGGAAATGTTGTGGTGGATTCCTAATCCTGAAGGGATGATATGGCGATACTATCATATCATCCCTTCGGGATTAAAACAAGTGGATAAGTGGCCTGACCGCTTCCTTTGGATGGGGGATATCATTGATAAAATGTGGATGATAGGTCTCAAGCAGCGGTCCGGACACTAGAGCTGCGAAGTTAAAGTCTGGCAAAAGGTAATCCTCTGCCCGAGTGTCCGGACCGCTGCTTGCTTGGGAGTTATTCTTTGGTTTTATATTTTGCGCCCATCCCTAGTAAGCGGTCGGGCCACTGCCGACTTTCCTGTGTGCAATTGCCAATTCTCCGTGAACTGCCGACCGTCGACTAAAAACCCTATATTAGCCATCAGAACCCAAACGAAACTTACTATGGCAAATGCTATTTTCCGTGTGCCGAAGGCCGTGAACGAACCCGTGAAAAGTTATGCCCCCGGCTCTGCCGAAAGGGAAGAATTGAAAAAGGCGTTGAAAGACCTGAAGGGTAAAGAGTTGGATATACCTATGGTTATCGGGGGCAAGGAAGTGCGCACGGGCGACAAAAAAGCCATCAGTCCTCCCCACGAAACCAAGCATACGCTCGGTTATTACCATCATGGCAACGAGCAGCACGTAAAAGATGCCATCAATGCCGCGCTGGCAGCCAAAGACAAATGGGAAAATACCCCTTGGGAGCATCGTGCGGCCATATTCCTAAAAGCGGCTGATTTGCTTACGGGCCCTTACCGCGCCCTTACCAATGCGGCTACCATGTTGGGGCAGAGCAAAAACGTTTTCCAAGCGGAAATTGATGCCGTGTGCGAGTTGGCGGATTTCTACCGTTTCAACGTGGAGTATATGACGCAGATATACAGCGAGCAGCCGTTTTCGCCCGCTGGGCAATGGAACCGACTGGAATATAGGCCGCTGGAAGGTTTTGTGTTTGCCATTACGCCGTTCAATTTTACTTCTATCG
>CAYYZT010000441.1:0-3074 GCA_964476015.1 uncultured Chitinophaga sp. | reverse complement strand
GCAACGCTACGAAGGGTTCATGAAAACGGGCAAGGTGTTCAGCAAGGGCATTAACCGCAGCATGGGCTGGATAAACGAGGTGGCGCACCACAGCATGCAGGGCTTTTTTGGCCGCAACGATTACAAGGGCCTTAATACGCACTATTACTCCAACCTTATCTTCCAAACGGACATAGGTACCAACATGCACCAGATAAAAACGGGTGCCAGCTTTTTGTTGGACGATTACAGCGAGCAGTTCAGTAACGTGGACCTGCAACGCCGCGAGCTGGTGCCGGGCGTGTTTGGGGAATATCAGTTTACCTACCTTACCACGTTTAGCCTACTGGCCGGTATGCGGGTAGATTACCACAACTTGTATGGCGTGTTTGCCACGCCGAGGCTGCACCTGAAATACAGCCCGCTGGAAATGACCACCTTCCGCCTCTCTGCTGGGCGCGGGTATAGGGTGGCGAGCATTTTGGCAGAGAACACGAACGTGCTGGTTAGCTCGCGCCAAATTGTGGTGGCAGAAGCATTGCAGCCGGAAGAGAGCTGGACGTTTGGCGGCAGCTTTACGCAAAAGTGGGTGTACAAAAACCGTGATTTCAGCATCAATGCCGACTTCTACCGCACCGAGTTTACCAACCAGATAGTACTGGATTTGGACCAAGACCGCTATAGCTCCGTTTTCTACAACCTCGACGGCCGCTCGTATGCCAACAGCTTGCAGATAGAGGCCATAGCCGAGGTGGTGCGCGGGCTGGAGCTACGCATCGCCTATAAATTCAACGATGTGAAAACCACCTACCAAGGCGAGTTGCGCGACAGGTTGTTTACCCCGCGCCATGCAGGGCAATTCAACGCCGCTTACACCACCCGCAGCAAACGCTGGACCTTTGATGCCACCCTGCAACTGAACGGCCGCAGCCGCCTGCCGACCAGCTACGCGCAGGGCGAACTGGCGCTGGACGGTGCATACTCGCCCGTGTACGTAACGCTGAACGCACAGATAACCCGCATATGGAAACAGTGGGAAGTATATGTGGGCGGCGAAAACATTACGGGCTACAAACAGCACAACCCCATCATCGGCTACGAAAACCCCTTCAGCCCCGACTTTGATGCTTCCTCCATCTGGGGTCCCATCTTCGGGCAAATGGCTTACGTGGGCGTAAGGTTTACCATACCCCACAAGCATAGCGGCAAGGAAGGGCATGGCGGGCACGGACATTAATCGACCCGACGGCAAGAAACCGCTTCGGTCAGACGGCCACGAAGCCGTCCGACCGATATGGCGGTACCGAACATGAAAAAAGGGAAATCGGCCTCTTGGTTTCAGCACCGTGATAGCGGTCGGACAGCGAAAAGCTGCCTGACCGCAGTTGGGGAACCGCTTCGGTCAGACGGCCACAAAGCCGTCCGACCGATATGGCGGTGCCGAACATGAAAAAAATGAAAATCCGCCTCTTGGTTTCAGCACCGTGATAGCGGTTGGGTAGTGAAAAACTGTCTGACCGCTATTCCCAACTTGGTAAATTCGGAACGGAGTTCCGAAAATGCAAAGTTGGAACCATGTTAATATAAAAAAGGCGGCGCACCTAGCAGTGCGCCGCCTTTCACCTTCTCTCACTTATTACTTGTTAGCTGATGCTGATGTTGCGTTTCAGCTTCAGTTCCTGCTCTTTTTTCGGCAGCGTTACGTTTAGGATGCCGTTGGTGTACGAGGCTTGTATTTTCTCGCGGTCCACCGTTTCGGGCAAGGTAAACGAGCGTTTAAAGCTGGCGTAGTTAAACTCGCGGCGGGTATAGCCGTCCTTTCCTCCTTCGGCCTTGTTTTCCTTCTCCACGGATACGGTGAGCAAATCGTGGTCGAGGTTGATTTGGAAATCGGCCTTTTCAAAACCGGGGGCGGCCACTTCCAAACTGAAGCTGGTTTCATCCTCTTTAATGTTCACCGCCGGGCGGGTGGATTGGTACTCCTTGCGGAAAACATCGTCGTTAAAGAAAGCGGGCAAACCGTTGGTAAACAGCGGCTCATTGTTGCGGATCCAATTTAAAGTTCTCATAGTTCCTTTGATTTTTAGGTTCGTTCCCCTCTTAGCAATTGCGATACCAATCGTATTTTTGCGCCATTTTGTCAAAAAATCTTAAAACACCATGCCAATTTGACAAATACGGCTATCGGTTCCACTTTTAGGCTGCTTGCAGTATCTTTGAAAAAAACGGTACACTTTGGTACTCTCCACCACTGAAGAAAACTATCTCAAGGCCATTTTCAAGCTCTCCTTAAAGGGCCCGGAGAATATTTCGACCAACAACATTGCCGCCGAGATACAAACCACCGCGGCATCGGTAAGCGATATGCTGAAACGCCTGAGCGAGAAACAACTGGTGGCCTACGAAAAATACAAGGGCGCGCAGCTTACGCACGAGGGCAAACAAACGGCCATCGCCCTCATACGCAGCCACAGGCTTTGGGAGGTGTTTTTGGTGGCCAAGCTCGGCTATAAATGGGACGAGGTACACGTAATAGCCGAAGAACTGGAGCACATTAAAACACCGGACCTTATTGCCCGCCTCGAATCGTTTCTCGGCTACCCCACCCACGACCCGCACGGCGACCCGATACCCGATGCCGAGGGCAACATACACCACCACGAACCCATCAGCCTAAACGAATTGCTCACTACCGAAAAAGGCATCGTGGTACTGGTAAAAGAGCAGTCGCCGGAGTTTTTACAGCACCTCGACCGTATACAACTGGGCCTCGGCGCAAGGCTGGAAGTGTTGGAAGTGAACGGCTACGACAACTCCCGGTTGGTGCGCATCAATGCGGGCAGCCCCGTGTTCCTCTCCGAAAAGGTAAGCGAGCATTTGATTGTGAAGCGGGTTTGATTGGTCGACGGTCCACGGGGGCTATTTATAGATTATGGGTTACTGGCAAATAACTTTTCTTTCATCACGACGAACAAGGGACCTTATGGCCCCAAAACACTACATTAAAACGAGTGCAATGCATTGAAATCGACAGTATAAAATATTTCCTATCCTAATACGTCTTCCCTTCTATCGTTTCCTATTTCATATCCCAC
>CAYYZT010000440.1:0-3076 GCA_964476015.1 uncultured Chitinophaga sp. | reverse complement strand
TTGGCTAGTTTCGCCCGTGCTCCATGCATAACCAGCTTGACCGCTTGGCGCACGCAACTCCACGCTACCGCCGTCGCAGAACTGCAACGGGCCGAGGGCTTGAATGGTAGATGGCGGCAAATCGTGCACCACTACCGTTTTGCGCAGCGTATCGGTACAGCCTTGGGTGCTCGTCACCACCAAATACGGCTGGTAGATGCCCGGCGCGGCATACAAATGGCTAGGGCTTACCTCAAACGATACCGCGCCATCGCCGAAGAACCAACGAATGTCGGCAATGGTGCCGCCACTAGGTACGGTGGAGATGTTATCAAACTCCACTATCTCCCCTATGCAAACATCTTCCACATCAAATGCTACGATTGGCTTCGGATAAACCGTTACCGAACGGGTAGCCGTATCGGCACAGCCGTTGTTGGTGGTGCTGATAAGCGTTACGGTAAACGTGCCGTGGCCCGTGTAGGCATAGGCTGGGTTGTTGTCGATGGAAGTAAAGCCGTCGCCAAAATCCCAGAAGCTGGTCAAAGTGCCATAAGGCGTGGTAGAGGTATTGTTGAACTGTACCGAATCGTCCTCGCATACATTGGCGGCGGTAAAGCTGGCCGATGGGTTCGGGTGTACGGTAATCACTTGGCTGGCCACATCCACACAGCCAGCGTTGCTGGTGGCGGTGAGGGTTACGGTGTAGTTGCCCAGCACCGTGTAGGTATGGCTAGGGTTGGCAGCCGTATCGGTTATGCCATCGCCGAAGTTCCATAGGTAGGTAGTGGTGCCAAAGGCAATATTGGTAAGGTTGGTAAAAGCCGTTGGGTTGCCGAAGCAAGTAGGGCCTACGGAGAAGTCGGCTTCCGGCTGCGGGTGAACAATCAGCGTTCGGGTAGTGGTATCGCTGCAACCGTTGTTGGTGGTTACTATCAGCGTTACGGTTTTGATACCGATGCTGTCGTATACGTGGGTAGGGTTGATATCGGTACTATAAGTAGTATCGCCAAAATCCCAGAAGTAGCTTACCGTACCCACACCAACGGTAGTACCATTGGTGAAACTGGCCGCGGTACCGATGCACACATCAGCCACGGTAAATGCGGGCACGGCACGGTGGAAGATAGTCACCGTATCGCTATGGCTATCCGTGCAGCCAGAGAGGGTATCGGTTACGGTGAGGGTAATGGTGTAGATACCCGGGCCACCGTATATATACGCCGGGTTCACATCGTTGCTGGTGTTGCCGTCGCCAAAGTTCCAAACATATTCAATATCCACGCCCGATACCACGGACGTATTGGTAAGGAACACGGTATCCCTGTCGCAAGCAGTCTCGCTGTTCAGCGTAAAACCCGCGTTTGGCTCGGGGAAGATGGTTACTTGCTGGGTGAGCGTATCCACGCAGCCGTTGTTGCTGGTTACGGTCAATAGCACATCGTAGGTGCCGCTAGTGGCGTACAAGTGGGTTGGGTTGATGTCGGTGCTGGTGCTGCCGTCGCCGAAGTTCCAAGCATGGCTCAAAGTGCCCACGGGTATGGTGCTTTGGTTGGTAAAGGTAACGGCCGTGCCGTTGCACACATCGTTAAAGCTAAATGCGGCATCCGGCTCCTCGTTCACGGTTATCACTACCGAATCCATATCGTAGCAGCCTGTGAGTGGGTTGCCCACCAACAACGTTACGGTAAAGGTGCCAGTGGTGGTGTACACATAGGCGGTATCCTCCGCAAGGGCAATATTGCCGTCGCCGAAGTTCCAGCCCGTAATCAGGCCCGTACCGGTGGTGCCAGTGCTGACAAACTCGATAGTATCGCCCAAACAAATGGTAGTGGCCGAAACCGTGAAAGTAGCCGTCGGCCTAGGGTTTACTAGCACTGCTACGGCAGCCGTATCCACACAGCCGTTGTTGCTGGTGGCGGTAAGGGTTACGTTGTAAGTGCCGGGCGAGGCATAAAGATGCGTTGGGTTGATGTCCGTACTGGTACCGCCATCGCCGAAGTTCCAAGCATAGTTCAGCGTGCCGCCGCTGATGGTACTAGTGTTGGTAAACGTTACGGTGCTATCGTCGCACACGGGCGTGGTGGCGGTAATGTTGGCCACTGGCTTGGCGAATACCGTTACACTCTGCGTAATGCTGTCGCGGCAGCCGATATTGGTGGTGGCCACCAACTTCACTTGGTAGGTGCCCGCAGTGGTATAGGCATGGGTAGGGTTGGTGGCGGTGCTGGTGTTGCCGTCGCCGAAGTTCCAAGCATAAGTGGTGATGGTGCCACTGGCCACGGTGCTGCCGTTGGTAAAGGTTACCAAGCTATCCGGGCACGCACTGGTAGCGGTGAAGGCCACCGCTGGGCGCGGGCTTACCGTTACGCTGCGGGTAATCACATTGCTACAGTTAGGGGTAGCAACCGCCGTGAGTGTTACGGTGTAGGTTCCGGCCACGGTGTAGGCATGGGTGGGATTGGCAAGGGTGCTGGTCGCTCCATCACCAAAATCCCAAGTATAGCTAGTTGCTCCCGTGCTGTTGTTGGTAAAAGTAACATCGGCACCGGGACAGGCAGGAGTAGCCACAAAATCGGCCACCGGCTTGGCAGGCACCACCACGTTGCTGGTGCTGGTACCACCGCAATTGTTGGGGCCGGTAATAACCAAGATAACCGCATAAGTGCCCGCAGTGGCGAAAATGTGCGTGGGATTTTGGTTGGTGCTGGTGCTGCCGTCGGCAAAATCCCAGAAGTAGGTGTACGGGCCGCCAGTTACGGGAGCATTAGCGGTAAACTGTGTAACCTCGCCCGCACAAGCTTGGGTAAAGGTGGGCACCGCTACGTTTATCACGTCGCTTACGTCCACTTGCAGGCTGTCGCTGGTACTGCAGCCCGCGCCGCTGGTAGCAGTAACTTTCACAAAGTAGCTGCCCGGCGTGGTCCAATCCACCTCAATGGCATTAGTACTTTGGCCACCAACAATGGTTCCTCCGCCGCTCAACACCCAAGTGATGGTGTTGCCGCCACCGATGTTGGTGCTATAAATTTCGTTAAGGTTGGTACAGGCCAGCTTTGTAACAAGGCTATGCGTTGCGCACACTCTGGCCCCACGG
>CAYYZT010000439.1:265-3083 GCA_964476015.1 uncultured Chitinophaga sp. | reverse complement strand
CAAGCAATATGGCAAACTTACGGCGGTAGACAATACTTTTGCCACCCCATACCTGCAACAGCCCCTTAGCTATGGGGTCGATTTTGTGGTGCACTCCACTACCAAGTTCCTCAATGGGCACGGCAACGCCATAGGCGGCATTGTGGTAGGCACCGATGCCGAAAAAATGCACCAGGTATGGCGCATGCGCAAGCTGCTGGGAGGTACGCCAAGCCCTTTCGACGCTTTTTTGCTGAACAACGGCATCAAAACGCTGGTGCTGCGCATGGAAAAGCATTGCGACAATGCCGAACAAGTGGCAGCATGGTTGCAAGCCCACCCCGCCGTGGCACGAGTTAACTATACGGGCCTCCCCTCCCACCCCGACCATGAGCTGGCCCTTTCGCAAATGCGCCGTTTCGGGGGCATCCTGAGTTTCGAGCTGAAGGGCGGCATACCTGCGGGCATACAATTGATGAACGGGGTAAAACATTGCGTGCTCACGGCCTCCCTTGGCACTGCCGATACGCTTATACAACACCCCGCCAGCATGACCCACGTACAGGTGGATAAGGAGCAACGGCTTCAATTCGGCATTACCGATGGCCTGGTGCGGCTATCCGTAGGTATTGAGGATGCCGATGATATTATTGCCGACTTGGAGCAGGCTTTAAAATAAAAAGCAGCCGTGAGCATCACGGCTGCTTTTAGTATTGTTAGCGTTGCTTGGTTTTACCTTACAAACCAAGGGCTGCCGATAACAAAGCCCCACAGCATTATCCAGAAGAAAATGGCCACCGCCCCCAGCACAATGCCCGCTATGGCCATGCCCCGGCGACTGGTGCCGCGCCTCAAGGCCAAGGCACCGAACACAATAGCCGCTATACCGAACAGGAACACGCCATAGAACGTAAGGAACGCCATGCCGCCCGAAGCAATGGAAACAATGGCGAAAATGTCGGCAATGTCCATGCGCTGTACATCGGTAATACCGTAGTATTTGTTCATTTGGCGTTGGGCCATTTTGGTGTACATCTTCATCAGCACCTTATCCAAAAAGCCCATTTTCTTGGGTTGTTGGTCGGTAAGCTGTTGCAGGCCCAGTTTGTTCACCCATTTTTGCTCACGGGGTGTTAGCTCCTCGGTGTTAATCAAAATCGGGTTTGTAGATTTTTTAGGCAAAACCTCCTCGGGTTGTGAAATATTTTCCACAACAACTTCTTCATTTACTATCAATTCGTCCACCTCTTCGGAAGGGGCCCCAACGGGCGGAGGAGTTTCGGCAACAGGATTGGGCTTTTCTATATTGCCATAGCCAACGCCTTTACCAGTAATACGATTTTCGGGGTAATAGCCTTCAAAACCACGGCTGCTGCTACATGAGTTTAGCATCAACATGGACAATAAAGACATTACGATAGCGGTAGAGAGTTTAATGTTCTTCATAGTTAGTTGGGTTTAAAAGAATAGTTAGCAATAGTATTAGCTATAATAGTATACCCTACCTCCACAATTTTCGAGCCACTGCAAGGCAATAAAAAAGGGTTCTGGACATGTGTCCAGAACCCTTCGATAACATTATCAAGTCAATATTATTTACCGCCCGGGCGCACGGTGATACCGGCGTTGATATAGCTCTTGCCATAACCTGTTTCCAAGTTCACGGCCAGCTTGTCGGTAACGTAGTAGCGCACGCCAGTGTGCGGGCCTACAAACCAGATGGGGGTAGCATCGCTATACCCATCGCCAAAGAAGAAACCAAGGCCCGAACCGGCACTAAGCCCAACATAAATGTCCAGCTTGTCAGAATGGATGTCTTTGCTCACCTTGTCGCCAATCAACTGGTAGAAGTGGAAATTGCCCACCACGCCCACAGGAATTACGATTCCGGTAGAATAGGTGCGCGCGCCCCTGAAGCCGATGCCTGTAGCGAGGCCCACGCCTACGTATTTATGTACGCCAAACTCCAATTGGTAGTTCAACTGGCCCACCAACGGGCGGTAACGGTAAGTGTAGCCCCAGCCACTGCTGTTATACTCCGGATAGAAATACGTGGCTGCACCCAAACCGATGCTGTGGTAGCGGCCGCCTTTTTCAAAAGCCTGTGCATTGGCACCCATGGCGATAGTCAACAACAGTAAAACCGCAAAAATGTTCTTTTTCATAATGATGTGATGGTTAAGATAATGTGATGTGTTAAACACAGGAAAGGCCTGCACCCTTTTGTTTATAGATTATTGTATTGCATGATAAAATATGCCGCATTAACGATAATGATGCTGCAAAATTACGCCATTGTTACCTCAAAAAGCAATTCCGAAGCGCAATCCTATTTCCACGGGGAAGTTGACAAATACCCTGCGGATAAAATTATACTCCGAATAATAGCGCTGGCGTTGTTGGCGGATGTATTGAAAGCCGCCGAACAAATCGAGCGCAAAGTGGTCTCTCTTGCCGAAGAAAAACTGGTAGCCGCCCGCAAGGCCGCCGCCATAGCTACGGAAGAAATTCTCGTCGTCGCAAATGTACACGCCGTTCACATCGGTGTAGCAGTTGCTGTCGTACAAGAAATTGCGGCGGTACGCGCCAAAGCTGCCCTTAATCTGTATGAACGGCCCCTCGGGCGAACGCTCGGTGAAATATACCCTTACGAAAGGCTCTATTTTGCCGCCTTCCCAAATTATAAAGCGCGCCTTGCCATGAAAACCCACGGATACCCAATCGCCAATGCCCTGTTCAAATTTGAGCGTAGGGCTCCAAAACGAAGACGGGCCAAAGCCTATTACCGTGCGGTGGCGGCGCGGGGTGGGCGGGTTGTCGGTGGCCAAGTCTTGTGCCA
>CAYYZT010000439.1:0-255 GCA_964476015.1 uncultured Chitinophaga sp. | reverse complement strand
GGCTGGCATGCCTGCCAGCCAGCATAGTGCCGAGCATTACCAATAAGAGTATAAGGTTCTTCATGGTTTTTATGATTAAATGTCCATCAAAACGGCCTCGCGGCTTATCTTTTTTATCAGCCCCTGTAGCACGTTGCCCGGCCCGGTTTCGGTAAAGCCGGTGGCCCCGTCTGCTATCATCTGCTGTATGGTCTGTGTCCACTTTACCGGGGCGGTAAGCTGCAAGTTCAGGTTGCGGCGTATGGCATCCGGGTC
>CAYYZT010000438.1:0-3084 GCA_964476015.1 uncultured Chitinophaga sp. | reverse complement strand
TCTTTTTCTTGTTGCTGAATGTATCCCAAATGGAAACCCCCTTGCCGTCTTCTTGGTAGGCCCCCTCAATCTGGTAGGCGGCGGAGGCTACGCCCCACTTAAAATTCGGCCCGAAATCGGCCTTGGTAAAACCTGGGTCCATAAAAAAGCTATAGGCTTGTTCCGGTATCAGCATGGCACCCGCGCCCAAGGCGGCCAGCTTCATCATATCTCTACGGTTCATAGTGGTTTATAGGTATCGTTGTGATGGAAAGATAGGGAGAAACCATTCAAAATTGAAAATTGAAAATTGAAAATTGCTGGTGTTGCGGTTTAAACACAAAGAGCACTAAGGAGAAACACTAAGAACACAAAAAATCTTGTGTCTTGTGTCTAATATCTTGTGTCTAACTAAAGCCTACCTCGTCAACACAATATAATCGCTCACTATCGTCCTCAAAAAGCCCAGATAATCCGTTTTGGGTGCTTCAATGCCCATTTGGTCGCTCAGCTTCTGTACCATCAGTTGCACGGCCTGCCGGTGGGCTTGGTTGGGGTAGCGGCGCGCACGTTCTATGGTCTTCTTTACCAGCATAATATCATCCTCGCTGAAACGCTTTACCTCCGGGTACTTCGGCTCGTAAGTGTCCAGCGTATTGATGCGCATAATATCGGATAGCTTAAAATACTGCTCGGGCTGGGTGCGCACCACCACCGTGTTGCTTACCAAATCGCCCATGCGCTGCCCCCGCGCCGAAGAACTGATGAGCACACTGCCCAAGGCACCCAAGGAAAAGTATATATCCAAACAACGGAACGCCCAACGGAACAGGTAATCGCTTAAAGAAGGCTGTCGGCCATTGAGTTTTACTACCCGCAGCTTTAGTGCCTTTTTACCAATGGTTTGCCCATCGAGCAATATTTCGGATACCAAGGTATAGAACAAAAAGATGGGCAAAATGGCCAGATAAATAAAATACATCCGCAGCCTTTCGCTATCGGTTGCTGCGAATAGCATAATCAATAACAACAACATTATCACGAACCAGATAACCACGTCTATCAGCCAAGCGAAAAAACGGTCCTTTAAATCGGCCAGTTCATATTGGATGGTTACGTTTTGCGTTGTGGTAATATCTATATTGCGCATCCGGATTCAAGCCTTTTTTATAATTTTAGCCTTACAAGGGGCAAACAGCAGCATGAGAGAAACCCATTTCATCAACCAAAATAAAGAAAAGTGGGATGATTTTGAACGGATGCTCCAACAACGGGACGGCAATCCGGACAAAATGAGCGAGCTGTTCGTACAAGTTACCGACGACCTCTCCTACTCCCGCACCTTCTATCCCAACCGTTCCGTTCGCGTTTACCTCAACAACGTTGCCCAGAGTATTTTCCTTACGCTCTATAAAAACAAAAAAGGCAAACGGGGCCGTTTGGTCGATTTTTGGACGGACGAACTGCCTCGCATTCTCTTTGAGAGCCGCAAAGCACTGTTGTTGTCGTTTGTGGTGTTTGTACTGTTTATGGGCGTGGGGAGCCTTTCCAGCATCTACGACCCCGATTTCCCGGAGTTTATCATGGGGCCGGGTTATATAGCCCTTACCGAGGAAAACATTGCCAAAGGCGACCCGATGGGCATATACAAAAGCGATGCGGAGGACCTGATGTTCCTGCGTATTACTATCAACAACATCTGGGTAAGCTTCCTTACGTTCATTATGGGCGTGTTTGCCTCCGTGGGCACCATATTCGTGCTCATCAAAAACGCCATAATGGTGGGGGCTTTCCAACAGTATTTCTTTAACCAAGGGCTATGGAAGGAGTTTTTCTTCACCGTTTGGGTACACGGTGCCATGGAGATCAGTGCCATTATCCTCGCAGGCGGCGCGGGGCTGGTGTTCGGCTCCGGGTTGATTATACCGGGCACTTACAGCCGTGGGCAAGCCTTCATCCAATCGGCCCGCAGGGGGTTGAAGATTATCGTGGGCATTGTGCCGCTGTTTGTTATCGCCGGGTTTATCGAGTCGTTTATCACCCGCTATACCGAAGCCCCTATTGTTTTCAGGGCCGCCATCATGCTTGCTTCTTTGGCATTCGTGCTGTTTTACTACGTCTACTACCCGTGGAAGAAAAGCCGGATGGGCTTTAAGTCGCGCTACACCCGCGACGAGATAACGGCCACACGAAAGTTGGAGATAGATTGGGGCCGCATCCGCAGTGTGGGCGACGTGATTGCGGAAACGTTTTCGGCCATAATGCCTTTTATTGGCCGCTTTATGTTGTTGGGGCTGGTTGCGGGTGTGGCTTATGGAGTGTTGTCCGTTTTGGTGTTTCCCAACAAAATGGGGTTTAAGTTTGATTTTTCGGCCCAATGGTTTGCCGTGGTTAATTTCTATGTGATAGTGATGCAGGTTGGCAATTTGATACACGACATTTTCCAAACGTATGACTTGGCCAAAAAACCGCTGTTCCTGCCCGTAAACGTGGCTTTTTGGTTTGCCTTGCTGCTGTTGGGCACGGCCATGGCCCGCAAGCTGGTGGCCAACGATTTTAAAACCGACGGGTTGAATGCCCTTGCGCTGCGCATTTTGCAAGCACGTTGGCTGGGGCTGTTGGTATCTTCCGTGCTTATTTGCACCATACTTTCTTTCCCGTTGTCGGCATGGTTGGGCCTGTTGTTTCCGGTGGTATTTTTGTTGGTGGGTGCCACGCTAACGATGGAAGCCGAAGGAAAAAACTTCTTCTCCTCCATAGGGCGCACGTTAAGCCTTATCAAAGATAATTACCTCAACCTGTTGGGCCTATACGCCATTATCCTGTTGTTGATGTTCTTGTTCGTATCGCTGTTTTGCTCGCTGCTTTTCTCTTTTTACTTGGAAAGCCTGCAACTCATCTTCGATTTCAGTACCGAATCGCTCAGGCTGGCCACTGGGTTCTTCACCTGTATGCTAGCCGGGTTTATTGTAAGTGTTTTTGTGGCCGTGCTGGCAGTGGCGGCCAAATTGTTCCTGCAATCGTGCCGAGAGGTAAACGAAGCGCCCGATCTATTGGAGCGCATCGGCCACTTGGAGGCGGCGCTGCGCACCGAACGCCGTGGCC
>CAYYZT010000437.1:0-3098 GCA_964476015.1 uncultured Chitinophaga sp. | reverse complement strand
TATAAAAGCATGATAGAAACCATGCATGGGTGATGCTGGAATCAGTAGATAGTCTACGGTTTTAACACAAGGAACACTAGGAAGCCACTAAGGTCACTAAAAATTCCTTGTGTGCTTTGTGCTTTTACCTTTGTGTCCTTAGTGTTTAACATAACCTCACCGCAGCAACACGATACTCTGTGTGTGCCGCTCGGCTTTTAGGTCGAGGAACTCGATATACACGTCTACGATAAACACGCCGGGCGGTATTTTCTTGCCTTTCAGGGTGCCGTCCCAGCCGGTATCGATGTCGGCGGAGGTGAACACTATTTCGCCCCAGCGGTCGTAAACGCTCCAAACCACTTTCTTCACCCCCTGTGCATATACATAAAACACGTCGTTGCGGCCATCGCCGTTGGGGCTAAAGGCATTCGGGATAAACAAGGTGTGGTCGGTATCCACATACACCCAAACGGTATCGGTGGCGGTGCAGCCGTTGTTGTTTAGGATAACGATAAAAGGCGTATCCCAATGTACTTCCACTTCGGGGTTGGGGCAGTTGTCGCACGACAGCCCGTCCGACGGCTCCCAGAGGTACGAAACGTTGCCCGGATTGGTAACGGATACGGTTTCCAACGTATCGGTAAAGCCCAGTTTCAAGGTGTCGATGGGCAGAATGTCGATGGAAACAGGTCCGGGTTCCGTTACCGCAAAGGTAAAACTGGTGTCGCAGCCGTTGGCATCGGTGAGTATCATGGTATAATTGCCGGGGCCGATGCCCGTTAAGCTGTTGTCGGGGTATTCGACACCCGCCCAAGATGCCGTGATGGCACCTGTGCCGCCGCTGGCGTTCAGTTGCAATTGCCCGTCGTTGTTGCCGTAGCAGCTCACATCAACCACGGTGTAGGTAAAGTTAATAGCTGGTGGGAAAACCACATTGGCCCTAGCCGTGGCGGTGCATTGGTTTTGGTCGGTTACGGTTAGGCTATAATTGCCCTCGCCCACGCCCGTGAGGCCCGTGCCTGTGCTGGCATCGCTCCAAAGATAGGTATAGCCCGGCGTGCCGCCGCCTACGGTACTGTTCACATCCGCATCCGTATCGCCGTTGCAGGCCACGCCTGTTACATCCAGCGTTACGGTAAGCTGGCCGGGCTGGTTGATGGTGGCGGTGTGGGTAGCGGTACAGCCGTTGGCATCGGTAATGGTAACGGTGTAGCTGCCCGCGGCCACAGCCTGCAAATCTTCCGTAACGGCGGCATTGCTCCACCTAAAGGTATAGGGGGCCACGGCTCCGGCAGGGGAGAGGTCGATACCGCCATCGGTGCCGTTGTAGCAGGTGGCATCGGTAACGGCGGAAGTAGCCGACAAAGCAGAGGCTGGCTCGGTTAGCGTGGCGGAAAGCGTGGCCGTGCAACTGTTGGCATCGGTAACGGTAACGCTATAAATTCCCGCAGCGATGTTATTGCGGTCTTGCGTGGCTACGGCATCGTTCCACCCATAACCATATGGGGCGGTTCCCCCGGCGGGTATCAAATCAATGGCCCCGGTCGCCCCGCCAAAGCAAAGCACGTGGGTAAGGTTGGTATCGAGTGTCAATGCTGCTGCGGGTTCCGCAATAACCACGGTAAGGGTCTGCGTACAGGCTTGGTTATCGGTAACGGTAACGGTGTAGCTGCCTGTGGTTAAGGTGTTTACGTCCTCCGTGGTGGCCCCGGTAGTCCACAAAAAGCCATAAGGCGTTTCCCCGCCTGTTACGCCAAGGTCGATGCTGCCGTTGTTCCCCCCAAAGCAAGCCACGTTTACATGCGTTTCGCTAAGGGTGAGCGGCGGTATGGCCGTAACCGTGGCATTGGCTGTGGCGGTGCAGCCATTGCCGGGGTCGGTAGCCGTTACGGTGTAGGTGCCCGCCGTGCTCACGGTGCGGGTATCGGTGGTGTTGCCGCCGCCCCAGTTAAAGGTAGTTCCCGTAGTGGTGCTCGATGCCACGAGATTTACGCTGGCATTGTGGCAATCGAGGTCGGACGGCGGGGCGATGCTTACCTGTGGCGGGGCAATATCCTGTGCCACTACTATGGTAGCCGTGCTATCGCAGTTGTTTATAGGCTCCGTAACCGTAACAATATAGTTGCCCGGTGCCGAAACCGAGTAGGTAGGATTGGTGTTGCCGCCGCCCCAATTGTAGGTGGCACCGGGCGTGGTGGTAGAGGCGGTAAGTATTACGGACGGCACGTTGCACTTCAAGGTATCGGGCACCAGTACGCTCAAATCGGGCGTGGTGGCCGAATCGTTGAAATAGGTGGGCGTGGAGGGTTTGGTCATGCCGCACGGGCGGGTACCGGCCACACTGTAGTTGCCCGTGGTAGTAGCCACATAGGTTTGGCCCGATGCCCCTGAAATCGGTACCTCGTCTAGAAACCACTGGTACGGCGCATAGCCCGGTTCGGCGGTGAAGAGGCCCGTGCGGCAAACGCCGTTGGGCGTGAGCACGGGCGGGTCGAGCACTTGGTTGAACGACGAAAAGAACGCCGACATACTGAAACCACCACCTTGTTGCAAGATGGAAATGTTCATGCGCACGCTGCTGTTGATAACGATATCGGCAGGGTTGCCGATTTGCGATTCGCTGAAACGCAACATATAAAAACCCGTGGTGCCTATTTGGAACCGCGGCGCGGTAATGCTTTCTAGGTTTACGCCGTTCATGTACACAATGGCCGTGGGGTCTTCCACTAGCACATAGCCGTTATAGGGCAAGTTGGTATTCAGATAGGTTTTAAACTCCGTTGTCTCCACTCTAAAAGAACCCGCACAAGGCCCTACGGGCGGTACAAAAGACATATCCACCTCGCAGCTTACCGCGCTGCCCGCAAATACGGCGATATCCTTGTTGCCCACAATGTGCGAACTGGAGTACTGGGTGGCCGCATCGCCATGCGGAAAAGTAACCGCGTCGCCCGCATTGGCCAGCACATAGTTGGTGCTGTTGATGAAGGTGCCCGCGGCGGTGTAGTTGTCCACCCGCAAGTTGGTGGCAGGCTTGGTGGCTACCACGGTGGTTAGCTCGGGCAGGTCGGGTGCCGCGCCCGCCGTGCCCAGCCCCCGCACCACAAAGTAGGCCG
>CAYYZT010000436.1:0-3111 GCA_964476015.1 uncultured Chitinophaga sp. | reverse complement strand
CCAGTGGGGTCAACCGTTACAATGTCAACCTTTTGGGTACTATCCGTATAAAGTATCTGCCTCCATTTTTTGCCTTCCGGCACTTTAATGCCCACAAAGCTTTCATACGGGGCATAATCCACGCTAAACCTATCGATGCTGAAATCGCCGCTCTCCTCAAACACACGGCCTACGAAATTGGCCCGCAACATGCCGGGAGCCGTGCCAGCGGCATCGAAATCGGCAACGATGTTGGCTTCTCCGTTCTCGTTCACCTTACTATCAAAAATGGTTTGCTCGTCCGATTCAAACCTGCGGGATGGGTCGTCGAATTCATAATCCTTGTACTTTTCGAATACGGTATTTATTTCCGTTAAAGTAGCTTTGATGTTCGCCCTCAGGTTACGCGCTACGGCACCGTGCAACCATGTAACCTTCAGTTTGCCCGTCATGTCGTCGTCAAGCACGGAAAGCACCTCCTTGCCAAAGTCGATATTGATTTTCAATCGGTTCGGCTTGATGGTTTCCACTTTCAGGGTTTTGGTAAAAGTGGTGCCGCCTACTTTTACACGGGCAGTCCAGTTGCCAGTGGGGGCTTCCGTTTCGGTAGCGGTACGGAAATCGTACACGCCGTTCAAGCCTTTGTTCTTTACCTTGCGTTGCACCAATTGGCCCTGTGGGTCGAGCAATTCAAACGTTACGGGGTGCTCTTTGGGCAATACTTGGTTTTTGTCTTCCAATACAAACGTTACGTAAATGGAGTCGCCGGGCCGCCATACGCCGCGTTCGCCGTAGATAAACCCTTTCACGCCTTTTTGCACCACTTGGCCGCTCACATCAAATTTACTGAACGACAAAGAAGAGCCATCATCCAACCTTAAATAGCCGCGCTGCGAGCCATTTTTAGCTACCAAAAGGAAAGGCTTGCCATTGCCGTTGAACTCCGCAAAACCGTCGGCATTGGTTTTTGCGTTGCCCAGCAATTGGTTTTGATAGTTGAAAAACTCCACCGTAACGCCCGATATGGGATTGGTGGTAATCAAATCAGTTACGATAGCATGGAATTTTTTATCGACACCGCTTTTTACTATTATGCCCAAATCTGAGGCCAGCACAAAGCGGGCAATGTTGCGGCGGCTGCCATAGTAAGTGGCATGGCAAGGATTGTCTCGCTGGTTATAGTCGTAATCCTCGTCGTAATAATAGTCGTCGTACTCATAGTAGTAATCATAATCGTAGTAATACGATTCGGCCACATCCCAAAAGTTATCATCCTCCAAACCCTGTTCCCAGCTGTTGTCAAAATCCTGCAAATTGGCGTTGGCAGCAGTGTCTTCGGCGCAATGGTACATGCTATGCACCTGCCTAAAGCCCAACTGCACTTGGTAGATGGCACCCGGCTCTGCCTTGAAAAAACCTGTAAGGTCGATGGCAAAGGTATTCCATCCGCCTAAATCCTTGCCTTGGTTGTCCAACCGAACGGTTTTGCGCAAAACGGGCCTGCCCACGCGTTTCAATTCTCGCCCATTACCCAACTGGTTTACTTGTAAGTATTGGGCGATGTTGTTTTCAAAAATCTTGACGATGGTTACGTCCACCGCTTTCAGGTTCACCGCCTCGAACGGCAGGTAAAGCCCGTTGGAGTTGGGCAATATAACACCTTCCGATTGGGAAAACTTCAATTCCGGTTTCAATGCCTCGAACACCACATCCACCGTGGTTTCCTCCAAAAGCTTATACCCAAGTATATTTTTGATGCCTTGGTAGATGGTGAGTCGCTGGTTTCCATACTCACGCCTGCTGGGATACACACGCAGTTCGTTCACGTCTTGCGTAAACTTCAATTCGGTACTATATCCCAGTTTCACCAAACCTTTGAATGCCTGCCCTTCCAACAACGGGTCACTAAACTGTAAGGCGATGTATTGCTCTGGGTTTTGCACTACATAATGGTGCATGAGCGAAAACTCCTTGAGCGACGGGATGCGCAACTCTTCTTTGCCAGTTACCTCAATCTCCAATGGCTTACCATTCCAACTCAATAGTACAAAGCTCTCCGTTTCGCCCCTACGGATGCTGTCCAAGGTAAACGAATGCAACTTGCCATTGCCGTCGTGGTTCCACGCAATCTTCAGTTTCTTCCCGCCTTGCGTTGCTTCCAGTACCTGTTCAAGCTTGCTGTGGTCCACCACATCGGTAGTGTTTATTTGGCCACCCACGGTCATCCAGCCCATCTGTTTCGGGTCTACGTTGCGTATCTTGCCCAAGTTCACATCGAATGTAAGCACCAGGGTTTGAAACTGGAATTCGAACGTCTCGAACTCCGCGGGCACGGCCTTTAGTTTCGACAGGAAGAACTTGGCCCTATATACCGTAGCATAGGGCAAAAGCTCCTTGGGCTTGAAATCGATGGTGCGGTCGTCTACCCAAGTAGCGGTACCCTCTATTGGCGGGTTAAATTCAAAGAGTTTTTCTTTGATAGGCTCGCCGATTTTTTTCTCTCCTTCGTGGGTCTCCGTTAGCAGGATGCGGATGGATGCGTCGCGGCCGATAACGCCAGCCGTGAAGCCGGAAATATACTCGCTAAAACGCTCGTCAATTTTGGGGGGTGCGGTATCCTTCTCTTTACAAGACGGGAAAAAGAGCAGGGCGGCCATAGCAAAGCTAAGCCAAACAAAGGCAGTGTAGCGGTGGTTCATGTGAATAAAGTTAATACTTTCCTTTTGGAGAAGGGGATAGGAGTTCTGGATGCCATATAAACTATAGGCGACATGCGCTTAGTATATAACAGCAAAAATAATTTTTTGTGGAGTGAAAATCTAGCTTTTCAATGCCCTTCGCCCAAAATATTATGGTAGGTGCCAATGGCAATTCCCTGTTTGGCAAGGTAGGCTTTCCGATAGTAGAAATACGCTATAACGAGCACGGTAAAAATGGCATAAATATAGCCTACCAAAGGAGCTTCGGTACACAACAACAGTACAAAACCCACCGAAGTAAGGATGCTAAAGCCCGCAACCGTGTACAGCAACCACGGCTTCATGCGGAAGTACGATGCCTGGTATTGCGCCGGATACAACTTGGGCAAACGAAGGGCCGCCACGCTTACAAACACCGTGAGCAGCATAATGC
>CAYYZT010000435.1:0-3119 GCA_964476015.1 uncultured Chitinophaga sp. | reverse complement strand
CAACCATAGCATAGCCCTCTAAGGGCGAGTCCATAACACCTGCCACAAACAACAAACCATCGGGGCCTGCTTGCAGATGCGTCCACCGCGTATAATCGGGCATTTCGTCGTTCAATTCCCAAAGCACCCTGCCTTGCACGCTTACCGCCGCCAAGTACGAGTGTACGGGGCTTACGGATACGTTGGGGTTTTCCTCGGCCACAAAAGAACCCGCTATAAACAGGGTTTCGCCCACCGTTTCCACGGCCCCCAACTGGCAGAAGTGGCCGGGCTGTATGATAAGGGAATCGCCATCTTTCACGTTGCGGCCACAGCCATAGCACAATATAATGGACATGAGTAAAAAAAGCGACCCTTTGGACATGTTGGATACTTGAAAAACCGTAGTTGGCGTTAAAGGTACAACTATCCCTAAATACCTAAGGCTCAACATGCTTTTACATGCCATAAAAATCCCTTTTTGTCGGTTAAAAGTGCCTTTTTTATCGTTTAGACTTCCTAAAGGTTTGCAATAGTTGGTTGGTACTTTTTTAAAGGAAAACGACCTTTACAAAAAAACAACTATGAGGCTGATGTGTTACGGACAAGATGATATAATGGTACACCTTATTAGAAACCGTTTCTACACTTATTGCAGGCAGGAACAATATGTACTGGCCGAAGAGATGAGAAACGTGGCACAAGCCCAAGACCTTACCGAACTGGTTTATGAGTTCGACGAATATCTTCGCGACAACCGCCCGCGCTATCAGGTTACGGCCTAATTACACAACAGATTCATGTTAGACTTCATATCAATATTTTTGTAATGAAGCTTTTCTGATTGAATCGCGTTCCACAATATCCATCTGGTGGTTGTAGTTGTAAAGGGCCAGCTCCCACTCTCCGTAAATAGCGTTCGGCAGCACAATAAAATCGTTGCCAAACCTACCTTTCAGGCTATCCGTTATCTCGTGTCGGCGTTCGTTGTTTTGCTTTTCGTACGTTTTAGAGAAGTCGTTGAGGTTGTCGCCCAACAGCATTACCACCTCATATCCTTGCCCGGTAACGCTTTGGCGGCGTTGCTCCTTGCCACTGGTGTTGGTTTTTAGGTAAAAACGCGTACTATCCAATTGCGGCAGCCCCAGCGTTTTCATATTGTCCACCGTTGCCTGGTACTCGTCAGTGCCCCGGTTGGAAACGTAGAATATAGCTACCCCCAACGAATCGGCCAATTTAAAAAACTCCAAACTGCCCGGCACCAGCGTGGCCTTCTTTAGGGCCGTCCACTGCTTCCATGTCTCGGGCGTGTACAGGGCACCTTTCCCTACCAGCCAAGCGTTGTAGTAGCTATTGTCCACCACGGTCTCGTCGAGGTCGGTAATAATGGCCAGCTTGGCGTTGGGCTTGGCCTTTACAGCCGCCACCAGCTTTTCGGCGGCTATGTTGTAGGCTTGGTAGCACAAGGCCCGGTACTCCGAGGCAAACTGGTGGAACAGCACCGCCTGCACGGTATATTCAGCATCGGTATAAGGCGTGGCCACGGTAGTGCCCGGGTGCGAAGGGGCCGCCACCGGCTTGGATTGGCAAGCCGCGAACAGCACCACGGCGAGGAGGTATAGGGCATAATGTTTCATGCCACAAAGATAATCCGCACAACGGGTTTGTTCTAAATAATTGCAACGTGGCGCGCCTAATGCACGTTAAATTATTTTCACCCAATTGAATCTTTCCGATGTATCTTTTGTAAAACAGGTATTATCTTTGAAACAATACTCAAAAAAGCAAGCAATGGCACGTCCTATTAAAGAAACTCCCATATTGAAGGGCAAGGATGCGGCAAAGTTCGTAAAAGAACAAAAAGAATACGCCGACAAGCCTTTTTCCGACAAAAGGAAAGAGGAGATAATGCAAAGCTATCAGCTATTGTCAAAAGCGTATAAGTCTTGAGATGTCTCCACCTTTCGTAATGTCTCGCCTCAATGTTGATGTGCAGTTAAAACCTTTCGATTGCGGCGACGATGATTTAAACGATTTCTTCTGGAATGATTGCAAGAACTTCCAAAAGCAGCTTTTAGGTGTTACTTATATCATAGAGAACGAGACAGATACGATTGCATTTTTTACCGTTTTGAATGACAAAATATCCCTTCAGGGATTATCAGGTTCCCAAAGAAAAAAAGTGGCCGAAAGCATGCCTTTCCCCAAACGCGGCATAGGTAGTTTTCCTGCCGTAAAACTTGGGAGATTGGGTGTAAACGGCAAATATCAAGGACAAGGATTTGGCAAGCACATTATCAATTACCTGCTTTTCTTTTTTGTGGATAATAACAGAACGGGATGCAAGTACATTACGGTAGATGCCTACCGCAAATCAATAGATTTCTATAAATCATTGGGCTTTAAAGAATTTGGTATTGATACTGGGCACGGCTCCACACAGTTAATGTATATCCCTCTTATACCCATAGCCTAATGTTGCCTTTGGATTGCATACTGCATATTAATACATTGTAGAGTATTGCTTAGCAATAACTTGCAGTTGTTGCCATATGGCACGCAAAAAGTCTTGCTCCACATAATCCCTTCAGGATTATACCTCAATAGCCCAATGCGAACATAACATAAGATTGTTTCTAAGTCCATCGGCTTTCGTTTATCTTTTTCTTACCTTTGGTAAAGCGTGAAGAGGCTTTTTTCCATAATAACGGCAATGCTATTGGGCGGCTTGGCTTTCGGCCAGCTCTCGGTGAGCAACAAGGGGGCCCTTATCTCCATTAAAGACGGGGCTTTCGTGTCAATCCACGGCGATTACGTGAGCACCGATGCAGGTATTGTGGACAATACGGACAGTATTTTCCTCTACGGCAACTGGATAAACAACGCCGGAAACACGGGCTTCAACCCCAACGCCGGCGGCACCGTTATCTTGGATGCCGGGCGGCAGCACATACAAGGCACCGACGTTACCCACTTCGACAGGCTCGATTTGCGCGGCACCGACACCAAATTCGGCGATTTGGACGTGGTGGTGGAAACCGAACTGCTGCTAAACGACAAGGAATTTAACCTCGACACGCACACCGTAACCGTCACCAATACGGCCCTTGCCGCCATTACCAACACCGGCGACGGCTTTG
>CAYYZT010000434.1:0-3137 GCA_964476015.1 uncultured Chitinophaga sp. | reverse complement strand
TTGGATAGTTGTGGCAAGTACTCCTCCTCCCCCACTATGAGCTTTACTTTGTGCTGAAGCATACCCACGCCAAGCTTGAGTACCAGACCAGAGTTTACGTTGGGTTTATCAAAAGCGATCACTTTTCCGAGGAAGCCCTGCAAGGTAAAGCCCCGTTGGGTGAAAAACACTGTTTCCAGCCGCCCGTCGTTGCGGATGAGTACGCTTCCGCCTACGGAGATAGAATCGAGTTGCCCAAAATCCTTCACATTGTTACTGAAAATATAGCTTCCCTCAATGCCGAACATCCAGTTTTTGGTGTTTTTAAACCCCAACATGCCGCCAATGGCAGAGTTGCCGCCAAAGCGGTCCTTCATGTCGCCCAAAGGCAATTGATAGCTATAGTGCGGGCTAATAAGCCATACGGCCATTACCGAATCCTTAAGCAAGGACTGCGCCGTGCCGCCTATTGCGGGGCATAGCAAAACCAGTAGCAACCATATTTTCGAAATAGTCTTCATGCCGATTTCCAAAATTACGTTTTTTTAATTCCACCAATCCCTCCGAGTGCTTTATTTATCTCTATATTTGCAACCTAACCTAAACTACCCCTGTACGCATGCGCGCCATCCAAATGGTTGACCTGCAAACCCAGTATCAAAGGATACAACCTGAGGTTGAAGCGGCCTTTGCGGAAATTATTCGAACAGGTAGTTTCATCAACGGCCCGGCAGTAAAAGCTTTCCAGCAAAATTTAGCCGAATACCTGCGTTGCCGCCACGTAATTGCCTGTGGAAACGGTACCGATGCCCTGCAAATTGCCTTAATGGCACTGGAACTGCAACCGGGCGACGAGGTTATTACTTCCGCGTTTACGTTTGTGGCTACGGCAGAGGTTATCAAACTGCTGGGGTTGGTGCCGGTTTTCGTGGATGTGGAAGCCGACAGTTTCAACATCAACCCTGAGTTGATAGAGGCGGCCATTACCCCCAAAACCCGCTGCATCATCCCTGTACACCTATATGGTCGTGCCTGCAACATGCAAGCCATTATGGATATTGCCGGCAAGCACCACATGTATGTGGTAGAAGACAATGCCCAAGCCATCGGTGCCACCTGTACCGTAGACGGCGTAGAGCGCAAAACTGGCACTATTGGCCACATCGGCAGCCTCTCCTTTTACCCTAGCAAAAACTTGGGGGCTTTTGGCGACGGCGGCGCCCTTAACACAAACGACGAAAAGCTTTACCAGCGCATACAACGCATCTGCAACCACGGCTCCGACAAAAAATACCACTACGAAACCGTTGGGGTAAACTCCAGGTTGGACAGCCTCCAAGCCGCCCTGCTGGATATTAAGCTCAAGCATTTGCAAGATTATATTAAAGCCCGCACCAAGCTGGCCGACACTTATGATGCGGCACTAGCAGGGGCGGGTGATTTTGTTTTGCCAAGCCGTCCGGCGGACGGCAGGCACGTTTTCCATCAATATACGCTGCGTACTGGGCAGCGCGATGCATTGCAACAATACCTTAACGAACAGGGTATTCCCACCATGGTGTATTATCCCGTACCTTTGCACCTGCAAAAACCGTACAGTGATGCCCGCCACGCGGAGGGTATGTTGCCAGTGAGCGAACAATTGAGCCGAGAAGTACTCTCCCTGCCCATGCACACGGAAATGGAAGACGAACAAACGGCACATATTATTAAACAACTACTTAGTTTCTATAAAGCGTAAAGATGAAAGTATCCGTTATCGGTACCGGTTATGTAGGTTTGGTTTCCGGGATTTGTTTTGCTGAAACCGGCAACACCGTAATATGTGTCGACAATAATGAGAAAAAGGTAGAAATGCTCAAGCAAGGGCAAATCCCTATTTACGAGCCGGGGCTGGACGTATTGTTCGAGCGCAACTTCAAGGAAGGCCGTCTCACTTTTACCACCAACTTGGAAGAAGCCGTAAAAGCTACCGATATTATATTCCTGGCATTGCCTACCCCTCCGGACGAAGATGGCTCTGCCGACTTGTCGTACATTTTGGGCGTGGCACAAAAGCTGGGTTCCATCATTGACCAGTACAAAGTAATTGTTGATAAGAGCACGGTGCCCGTGGGCACTGCCGAAAAAGTATATGCCGCCATTGCCGAAAAGGCCGACCCATCGTTGTTCGACGTGGTTTCCAACCCGGAGTTTTTGCGCGAGGGCAAAGCCATAGAAGATTTCATGAAGCCCGACCGCGTGGTAATCGGTACCAATAGCGAGAAGGCCCGCCAAGTAATGGGCAAGCTATACGAACCGTTCGTTCGCCAAGGCAACCCCATTTACTTTATGGACGAGCGTTCGGCCGAGATGACCAAGTATGCCGCCAACTCGTACCTCGCTACCCGTATCACTTTTATGAACGAGATAGCCAACCTGTGCGAACTGGTAGGTGCCAACGTGGACAACGTGCGTCTGGGCATGGGCAGCGACAACCGTATCGGGAAGCGTTTCCTTTTCCCTGGTGTGGGCTACGGCGGCAGTTGTTTCCCAAAAGATGTACAGGCACTGGCCAAAACCGCTGGGGACAACACGTACGAATTTAAAATACTCCACTCCGTAATGGAGGTGAACGAGCAGCAAAAGACCGTGCTGGTAAAGAAGGTTAAAACCTACTACGACAATTACCTGCACGGCAAACACTTCGCGGTATGGGGATTGGCTTTCAAGCCCGATACCGACGATATTCGCGAGGCACCCGCACTATACATCATCCGCGAGTTGTTGGAAGCAGGTGCCACCGTTACCGCTTTCGACCCAGAGGCCATGCCGAACGTAAAGAGGGAACTCGGTGACAAAATCACCTATGCCGACAACCAATATGAAGCGTTGCCGGATGCCGATGCATTGTTGATTATAACGGAGTGGAGCGAGTTTCGCAACCCCGACTTCGATAAGATAAGTGCTTTGTTGAAGGATAAAGTGATTTTTGACGGCCGCAACCTGTACGAGCCCAAAAACATGAAAGAACTTGGCTACTACTACAACAGTATTGGCCGCACAACCATAACCAAATGAGCAAGCAAAAACGCATCTTGATTACCGGTGCCGCAGGCTTCCTCGGCTCGCATTTATGCGATAGGGCCATCAAGGAGGGTTATCATGTTATCGGTATG
>CAYYZT010000433.1:1390-3143 GCA_964476015.1 uncultured Chitinophaga sp. | reverse complement strand
TACTGGTGCCCACCCCCGGCCAAACGGAACAGGAGTACCTGGGCAACCGCATGGGCAAACTGGCACGGCACGTAATGCAGTTTCAAGACGATATGGATCTGAAAAGCGGCATAGAGAAGTCAAACCAACTGCTCAGCACGTTTTCCGAGCATAGAAAAGGGCCGCTATCCACGGCCCTTGACGAATTGTTGTACGGCAACTTAAAGCGCCCTACGCATTGATTATTTCTTAACGGTGGCCAAGGCATCCTCGCCCAGCTTTATAAAACCCGCCACATCGCGCGCGCCCATCTGGCGGTAGCTTACCTCGCCGCCGGCATTGATAAACAGCAGGGTAGGATAGGCCGTAATTTGGTATTTGCTGGCAAACGTGGGGCCTTCGCCTTTCTCCATGTCGAACTTGTAGTTGATGAAGTTCTTGTTGAAGTACTCGCCCACGCCCTTGTCAGTAAACACGTTGTTGGCCATGTATTTGCAAGGGCCGCACCATACGGCATAGGCATCCACAAATATCAGTTTCTTTTGTTTTTTGGCGGCGGCCAACACTTCTTCCCAAGTACCTTGGAAAAAGTTGATGCCTCCCTCGGCAGGAGCCATGGCGCAGGTTTCCTCACAATTGCCGGCTTTAAGAGTAGCGGAACCCAACATCAACATGGGCACCATGGCCAACAACATCAAAAGTGTTTTCATAAGGTAGAATTTAAGGCGATAATTTTAGAGTGACTAAAGTTATTGAATTTTTTGTTCATCCGCCACTTACCAAACAATGGGCCAATTATTTTGGTTATTGGTTGATTGGTTATTAGTTATTGGTATCAATACTATAACCAGTTAACCAGTAACCAATAACTAAACTCAAAGTTCCCAAATATTAGCATACTCCAAGTGTACGTCGTCGCCGAAGAAGTTTTTGGCGGTACGGTCGAAGGCTTCGGTAATGTCGCTGGCGAAAAATTTGTTGGGTTTGCCGGATGGCTTGTGGCTCAACAGGCCACGCACGTTGAGGGCATCGCGCACTACATTGGACACAAAGTCCGTTGAATCGTACACCTGCACCTTGCCCGCATAATACTCCTCAATATCTTGCTTTATCAACGGGTAGTGCGTGCAGGCCAGCACCATGGCTTGTATATCGTTAAAACATTCCTCTTTAAGGTACGTTTCTATAACGGCTTTGGAAATCTGATTGTTGAAGAAGCCCGCCTCAATCATGGGGGCCAGCAGCGGGGTGGCAAGGCTGCACACGGCCATATCGGGCCGCAATTCTTTCAGTTTGCGTTCGTAGATGCCCGTTTTAATGGTGCCCTGCGTGCCGATGATGCCCACGTGGTGCAAATCGTCCATTCTGGCGAGGCCGTGTACCAACGGGTCGATTACGTTTACGAACTGAACGCGGTTGCCGAATATCTCCACCACGTCGTCGTATATAACGCTGCTGATAGTGTTGCAGGCAATAACGATGATTTTGCATCCCTTGCCGATTAGGAACTCCACTATTTTGGTGCCGTAATAGCGGATGAGCGCGGGCGATTTGTCGCCGTAGGGCATGTGGGCCGTATCGCCAAAGTAGATAATCTCCTCGTTCGGCAGCTTGCGGATAACCTCACCGGCAATAGTAAGGCCACCAATACCCGAATCAAATATCCCTATCGGACTGTGAGCATTGGTGGCCAAAACAATCTGTATTTTTCAATAAAACAAAAGTACTTTGCGGCGTGCTATCAAGGAGCGGTGGTAAGGCCCAGTTTCTTTTT
>CAYYZT010000433.1:0-1380 GCA_964476015.1 uncultured Chitinophaga sp. | reverse complement strand
TCAATACGTTATCGCTATCAGGCGAGTAAAGCAGGTTGCCCACGCTAGAATCGAAAATGTAGCTGTAGCCGTTTTCTTTGGCCACGGCTTTCACCGCGTTCAAAATCTGCTCTTCCAAAGGCTTCAACAACTCGGCCTGTTTCTCCATCAATTGTTGCTCGCTGCTCAGCTCCATTTTCTGCATACGCTTCTCCAAGTCAACAATCTCGTTTATCTTGGCTTCCAACAAGGCTTTGGGAGTATTGGGGTCCTTCTGCATTTTCTCGTATTCGGCCATCAGTTTATTGTAGTCGTCCTGCATTTTCAAGTAGCCATCTTGCAGCTTTTTGGCAAAAGCCTGCAATTGGGTCTCAGCCGTTTTGTAGCCTGGCAGGGCCAGCAATATCTCTTGTGCGTTTACGTGGCCGAGTTTGGTTTGTGCGGAAAGCGTGGTTGGCACGGCCAAAACAAACAATACCGCTAGGATAGCAATTAGATTTCTCATGTTTTTGTTTAAGTTATTTCAAAACAGGCCCCAAATATAAGCCCTTAAATTTACTTTTTATCGGTTTTAACGGGTTTATATCCCAAGGCTGTTATAATATCGTCGCTCTTGTCATACTTCGGATTTACGAACAGCATATTGAGGCCGTTGGCTTTGTCGAACACGAAATCATAAGCCTTTTCGGTGGCCATTTTGTTTATCTCGTTATAGATTTTGTCCTGTATCGGCTTCACCAGTTCTTGCTTCTTTTGAAACAACTCGCCTTGGTAACCAAACTTCTGGTTTTGGTAGTCCTTCACCGCCTTTTCCTTGTTTTCTATCTCTTTTTGGCGTTGCTGGCGGGTTTCCTCCGGCAGTATGATGTACTCGGCCTGGTAGGCTTTGTACAGGTTGTCAATCTCCTTGTAGCGCTTGTCAATCTCGCTGCGCCAGCCCTCGGCCATGTCGTCCAGTTTCTTTTGGGCGGCCTTGTATTCGGGCACGTTGCCAAGGATGTACTCCGTATCCACATACACAAAGCGCTGGCTGTAGCCGGCTATGGTAATGAAGAGTACGCTTAGGGTGGTAAGTAATAGCTTTTTCATTTTGTTGCGATTTAAAGTGTTAAACCATCAATCCGGTTCAAAGCCTAACACGATACTGAACTTGCCGTATTTGTTAAGAAAATCACCGAAACCACTGGCGTCGCCCGCCTCCTTATCAAAGCCTATGCCATAATCGAAACCAAGCAGGCCGAACATGGGCAGCATGATGCGCACACCAAGGCCTGCCGTGCGTTTGATGTCGAAGGGATTGTAGTCTTTAATGCTGCTGTAGTAGTTACCACCTTCAACAAAAGCGGTCGCAAAAATAGTCGCCGAAGGGTTCAATGAAATCGGGAAACGCATCTCCACCGT
>CAYYZT010000432.1:557-3144 GCA_964476015.1 uncultured Chitinophaga sp. | reverse complement strand
CGGGTGTCTACTTGCAGAAAACGATTACCTTGCAGCGGCACCAGCCGATAATAGCGGGAGATGAGATGGCGTGCGGGGATGGCGGGTATGTCATCGTGAGCAGTGCTCCTAGCTATACTTATTCGTGGTCGGTCGCTGGCGGCACCGCAACCCCCTCGACGGGAACTTCCACGACGGTTACGTGGGATGTGCCTGGAATAGGGGGCACCGTCATGGTTGTGGCTACCTCGGCGACAGGCTGTTCGGCCACGGCATCCTTGACGGTAGGCGATTGCTGTGAGGACCTGCAGATAACAGGCCCGCTTTCAGCCTGCGACATTGGCTCGCGTGTATATTCGATTAACAACCCGGCACTGCCGCCGTCGGAATATACGTGGACCGTTACCGGCGGCACTGCCCCTTCATTGACGGGCCATAGCATAAGCGTAACTTGGGGCGGCTCCGGCCCTTATTCGATATCCGTCGTTTCTTCCGTTTCTACCGACTGCGGAAACGCAACCTCGGTAAGTGTAATGGCGTGCTGTCAACTTGGCGGCAACATTAACATGGTTTACGACACCAGCCTCGCGGCCATCATATCTACAGGAGCCACTTCAGGTTTTGGCATACAGCGGCTTCCTTTAGTGGTGCCCGGTAGCGGACCGGTAGAATTGAGCACCATATGGACAGTAATCGTAAACGGCAGGTTCTGGGTAAACAGGGACCTTGTGATATACGACAGCCCGAATATTAGCTTCGGGCCGCAGGCCGAACTGATAGTGGTGCCCGGCGTAACGCTGACGGTGGACCGGAGTACCCTGCACCCCGGTAGGTGCAACCAGATATGGCAGGGGATTATCGTGATGCCCGGCGCACAGCTCATCGTGCGCAACGGGTCTAAAGTGTTGGGCGCGGACACTGCCGTGCACAGCTTGGGCAATGCGCGTATCACGCTCCAGAACAGCACGTTCTCGCGCAACCGTGTCCACGTCCGTATAGCCGACACCTACGGTCCCAACCCGGCGGTAATTTCCGGGTGTAAGTTCGAATGTCCTTTCCCGTTGACTACCCCAACCGGAAGCGATATCACTCTCAATGCCATTGAGATAGAGAATGTCTACGGCGTGAGGATTGGCAGTGCCGCGTACGCGAACAGCCAAGGGAACAATACGAACGTCTTCGAGAACGCCCATACGGGGATACTGGTGCGTAACAGCGGCGTAACGATCGGCAACAACGCGTTCACCGGCCTCGGCATCGGGGTGGATGCCTACCAGACAAGAGACAATTCGCGCCTATTCCTCAACGTGGGCGAGTCCAGCTTCTGGGCAGGCGCCCCGCCGCCCGCTCTCCCGAACATTTTTATCGGCGATGCCATCGGCATACGGTCTACGGGGTACTACCAGAACCGCATCCTGAACAACGTGTTCTGGAACCTCGTCCCCACCGCCCACAACATTAGCATCAGCGGCGGCAAGAAATCTCAGGCGATATTGGCGCTGGATGCCACCGAGGTCCGCGGCAATAGGGTAGTCTGGAGCGGGAACACCGCCATCAGCCTGTTCAACGTGATGCACCCCGTGACGGTGGCGGACAACAACATTGACATGTCTTGGCATAACCCCGCCTCGGCTCGGGGGGGCATATTGGCTACCAACTGGCCGCTGAGCATACCCGAGGAGCGCACCGTGTACCAGAACAACACGCTCACGGGCGTGCACAACGGCATCGTGCTGGGCAACCAGCGGAGGCTCACCGTGGCGGAAAATGACATATCGCTCGTAAGCCCCGCCTCGCCGCTGGCGATGAACGTGGGCATCAGCGTGGGCAACTCGCCCCGTACCTTCGTGGGGAGGAACAGCGTGACGGGGAACGACAACACGGGCTTCGCTCAGACGGGACTCGTCGGCTTCGCCAGCCCCAACTCCCATTTCGACTGCAACACCGCATCGAACTTGGGCAGGGGCTTCCAGTTCAACGCATCGAGCCAGTTCACCATGTTCATGTCGAACACCATGGAGGGGAACCGGGTCGGGTTTGGTTTGGCCAACCAGGGCATCATCGGGCCTATAGGCTTCCAAATAGGCTCCACGGTAGTATCCTATGACAACCGATGGCTGGGAAACACGGAGTGGGAAACCGACGAAGTAAACAATTCTATCATTCATCCTCCCTTCATCTTAAGGAATCCGCTTGGTTCAATTTGGAGCCCGACCACGTTTAGGCCTGCTACCATATTGTCGCCTACTGGCCTTAGCCGAACTCCTTCACATACGGAATTTCCGTGCCACCCCATCGTGTTCAGCAAGACCGAAGGCGGCAGTAGCCTTTTGGACCTGGGTTATGCCAAGCAAACAATCAACGATGAAATTCTCTATGCGGAGGATTCCCTTGTCCACCGCTGGTGGGCCAGGCACGACCTATATTTCGCCCTTGCGGAGCAGGACAGTCTCCTGTCCACGGACGACACGCTCCAGAATTTCGTACTTGAGTTTCAAGGCACGCCAACCTTTGCCCTCTACGACATGCTGGAGGAGGTGGGCCGGTTCGGGCAGCGGGAGTCTGACCCGGCCGCCACGGCACCGTACAGGTGCTCGTAGTCGGCCGG
>CAYYZT010000432.1:0-547 GCA_964476015.1 uncultured Chitinophaga sp. | reverse complement strand
TGACCCGGCCGACTACGAGCACCTGTACGGTGCCGTGGCGGCCATCAACGCGGAGGACGACCGGGACATTAGGCTGAAGGACATCGCCCTGTTGCAGCTTTCCCTCTTTGCCAACGAGGAAAACCTGTGGGCGGTTGGCGAAGTGGAAGCCATAGCGGACGGGTGCGTGTTCCAAGACGGGCCGGGCGTGCTGTTCGCCAGGAGCTACGTTATCACGAAAGGAGGCGCGTTGGGCTATATGGAATGGAACGACAGTTGCTCGGTATCCAGCAAGACGGGGCAATGGGTTGAAGACGACAATAACCTGTTCGGGGATAGCCTAATGGTAGAACCAGACTATAGGTTAGTGCCCAATCTATTCGGTGAGGAACGGATTGGCAAGATTGTGCTTGGGTCAACGGAAACGGGGAGACTGGTGGTTTATTCCATCGATGGCAGGATTGTTGGAGACTATGAGTTGGGTGAGGGCGAGAATAGGATAGACTTATCCAACAAGCTCGTACAGAGCGGCGTATACATATACAAGGTGTTCATTGGGAAGGAGCTG
>CAYYZT010000431.1:0-3146 GCA_964476015.1 uncultured Chitinophaga sp. | reverse complement strand
CTCACCGCCACCGGCGGCTGCGACAGCATCCACACCCTGAACCTAACGGTGGTGGACTACCCCGTGGCCCCGGCCATTACCGCCACCAACAACGTGCTGGGCGTTGCCGACGACTTTGATGCATACCAATGGTACTTGGACGGCGTATTGCTCACGGGCGCGGAGGCCGACACCCTGCAAGCCACCGCAAACGGCGACTATACCGTGGTAGTAACCAACGGCCCCGGCTGCTCCGATACTTCGGCCATCTTTAACGTTACGGGCATCGGCATTGGCGAAGTAACCGCCGCATGGAACCTGCAATACTACCCTAACCCCACCAACCGTATGGTGGAAATAGTGCTTACGGGCAGCTCCTCGGCCGATTGGGCATTGTACAACTATCTGGGCCAGCAGTTGCAGCAAGGTACTTTGGTGGGCAATGCTGCCATTGACCTGCAAGGGTACTCAGAAGGTATCTACTACTTGAAAATTAAGGTGGGGGATGCCATGCTTACCAAGAAGCTGATCAAGGTTGATTAATGACATTTTAAATCCTACTGTTGTTTAAGTATATGAAAAGGGCACTTTTAGTACTGTTCGGGTTAATCAGCCTGAACCTCATGGGGCAAACCGGAAGCGTGTTGAGCCAGCAGAAAATAGCCGACACCACGCAAAACTTCTCCGGCTACTTAACCGTCAACGGAAACTTCGGTTCGTCCGTGGTAGCTATCGGAGACCTCGATGGCGATGGCGTGGTCGATTTGGTGGCCGGCGAACCCGCTCCCGCAACTTTTGGGGATGTGGGAGCTGTTTATACCTTGTTTATGAACCGGGACGGCTCCGTAAAATCAGCGGTGCGCATCTCGCAAAACATGGGCGGTTTTACCGATCACCTGCACAGCAGCGGGTTCTTTGGCAGTGCTGTCGCTTTTCTGGGAGATTTGGACCTGGACGGTTATCCAGATATAGCGGTATCGGCTAGGATGGATACCTTGCACAACGCCCGGGGAGCGGTTTGGATCATTTTCCTAAAGCCTGACGGCACGGCAAAAAGCCACTTCAAAATAAGTGCTACCAGCCAAAACGGCCTGTTGGGCAATCTGCCCTACGGCATAGACAACGGAGACAACTTTGGCTGGGCATTGGCCGGGCTAGGCGATTTGGATTTGGACGGCATACCCGATTTGGCCGTGGCCACCCCTTTTGATGATGATGGGGGCAGCAACCATGGTGCCATTTGGATGCTGTTTTTAAACAGGGACGGCTCCGTTAAAAATTTCCAGAAAATATCTTCCCTACACGGCAACTTCACCGCCACGCTCGATGATTTCGGGGCTTGGGCCAGAAGCTTGGCCACCTTGGGAGACCTGGACGGCGACGGGATACAAGACCTTATGGTGGGCTACCCATCGAGAGAAGCCACGAACGGCAACGAGGGCTCGGTCATGGTGTTGTTTTTAAACCGAAACGGCACCGTAAAATCGCACCGCGAGCTGAGCAGCACCATACCCGGTAGCGGCCTTCCGGTTATGCCTTGGCAAGCATTGTTCGGAAACTCGTGCGCGCCGTTGGGAGACATTGATGCCGACGGCATTCCTGACGTGGCCGTGGGGTCTAGGGGCGACAACGACCAACGTGGCGAACTGTGGATATTGCTGCTGAATACCGACGGCACGGTAAAAGGGTATCATACCATCAATTCCAACACCCCCGCATTAAGCGGCTTGTTGGAGGACGACGACTTATTCGGCTTGGCAGTTACCAGTTTGGGCGATTTGAACGGCGATGGTAAACTAGACCTAGCAGTAGGCGCTTGGGGCGATGATGACGGGGGGCACAACAAAGGGGCTATATACATTTTGAATCTGGAAAGCTCCCCGATAGTTACCTGCCCTTGGGTACACCCCGTGCGCAACGTGCAGATTTGCCAAGGCGACAGCTTTTACGTGGGCAATGTTTTTAGAACCACCACGGGCACCTACTACGATACCTTGCCATCCAACAATGGCTGCGATTCGTTGCTAATTACCCACCTATCGGTAACTGGCCCCGTTTGGGGTTTTGAGCATCCATCCATTTGCGAGGGCGACAACTGGAACGGCCATACCCAAAGCGGCACCTATGTGGATACCCTAATGGCCGCTTCGGGCTGCGATAGCATCCATACTTTATTTCTTACCGTGCTGCCCACCTACCACACCAGCTATACCACCAGTGTGTGCAGTGGCAGCGTGGAGGGCTACACCGCCACGGGCGTATACACCGATACCTTTACCGCTGCCAATGGCTGCGACAGCGTAAGGGTGCTGGATCTTACGGTGGGCTATCTGCGCACTTGGCAAACCACCAACGTGTGCTACGGTATGGTGTACAACGGGCATACCACTTCTGGCCTATATATAGATACCATGCCCACGGCGGCCGGGTGCGACGAGATATATACGCTCGACCTTACCGTGCTGCCCGAAAACGCCACCACGCAAACGGTGAGCATTTGCCAAGGCGAGCGTTATGCAGGGTATGGCACCTCGGGCACCTATATCGATACGCTTCGCGCAAGCAACGGCTGCGACAGCATCCGCATTATCGACCTCACCGTTAGCAGCACCATCGTTACCAGCCAAAGCGTAAGCATCTGCCAAGGCGAGAGCTACCAAGGCCGTACCGCCACCGGGCTATATCGCGATACCTTTACCGTGGCGGGCGGCTGCGACAGCATCCATACCTTGAGCCTTAGGGTAGCTAATTACCCCGAAGCCAGCATAACCACCAGTGGCAACATGCTCATTACCCCCACCGTTGCCGATACGTACCAGTGGTATTTAAACGGCGTGTTGCTGGCAGGTGCCAATAGCTATATGTTGCAGGCCACCGCCAACGGCGACTATACCGTGGTAATGACCAATGCCCCCGGCTGCGCCGATACTTCGGCACCGTTTACCGTAACGGGAGTCGGCATTGGCGAAACCGTGGCCGACTGGAATGTAAAGCTTTACCCCAACCCCACCGACGGAAAAGTACACCTTGCGTGGGACGGCCCAACAGAAATACACTGGGCGGTTTACAACGGGCTGGGCCAACAGGTGCGCTACGGGGTATCTTCCATCAGTACCGAAATAGACCTTTCCAACCAAGCAGAAGGTGCTTATTATGTGCGCCTTACC
>CAYYZT010000430.1:0-3153 GCA_964476015.1 uncultured Chitinophaga sp. | reverse complement strand
AATCGAAATTTTCACCAAGACAATATGAAAAACAACAAAAACAACAAAAGCTAAACTATACCCGCGGCTATGCCCTTGATATTGATAAGGTAGTAATGGTAAACCCGCAATACCGCAAGGTAAACTTGGCCAACCCTGACAAGCAGCAATACCTAGCTTCGGAGAAAAACCAAAAACGGTTTAGCAATCTATTGAAAATCAACGCAAAAATTAGCGGCATCAAGTACCAGATAGTAGACAATAAAGAACTGAAGAACAAAGACGTGGCCACGTTTAACGATGTGGCGTTCCTCAACGAATGGCTAAACGAAAGGCTGGAACTGGGCGACGATGTGCCTTTCTCCACCCTAGAACTGGCCGAACGGGAGGCTTTGGTAAAAAAATACGGCACTAGCTACTTTATGTGGACAGGCAACATCAGCGTGAAAGAAAAAGCCTATGGCCGCACCAAACGCATTGTGTGGAGTGTTATATGCCCACCTGTTTTGCCGTTTTTGCTACCCTCGTTGGTTAGGGGCGGCAAATACCAAGTGTATTATTACATAGTGGTGGACGTGCTCTCCAACGAAGTGGTGCTGGCCGAAGTGGCAAGCTCAAACCAAGCAGAGCGCAACGACTTTTTGCACAGCCAAATTTATTACACCTTCAACCAGCTTAGCTACAAACGATAAGGGCCATGAAACGCATACTACTTTCAATTACCCTAGCGGTTATAGTACTTAACGCCTTTGGCCAAGTGCCGGGCTTTATGGGCCGCAAACACCAGTTTATGTACAGCCCTACCATAAGCCCTTACACCAACCAATTTAGTGCGGTGCAATGGAAGGTTCTTAGCATGTTTCGCCTAAGCCACGACGTGCGATATGAATATGTGGTAAAAAAAAGGGGAATGATAGGCGCATCTTACAACTTCCACCAATCCGACATTCGTATGGTGGAAGGATATCCCTATCCGGAAAGCGTTGCCTATGGTGAGTTTACCCGCCACATGGTAGGGCTACACTACAAACGCTACTTTGGGCAGCATACGTTGGCACCCTTGGGTTTCTATATGAAATATCAGTTTGGTGTAATAAAGTACAACGCCGTAGTTACCCGTGGCGAAATTGATGGTGCCAATGAAACGAGCAGTTGGGATTTTGCTTACGGCATGGGCTTTGGGCGGCAGTTTATAGTAGGCCGTTATATTCCGTTGGAGTTTAGCTTGGATTTAAACCTGCCCCTGATAGCTATTTCCAACTCCTTTGGTGGGTACGGCAACGATATCTACACCGCGGCCCATAACGAAACGCTTGCCTCCACCATGGTGCAGTTTAGGATGGCCATCGGCATCCTTCCGTTCTAAAACTGTATACGGCTCACCACGTCGTTTACCTGTAAGGGGTTCACCGCTATGGCGGCCAGTTCTTTCGCCACGTCTTCGGGCTTGTAAAGCTGGTTGTTGCTTTTTAGTTGGTGAAACTTCTCCACCCGGCTGAACTTATCCTCGCCAGTTTCGCGTATTTGGTTTTGCATACCCGTATCTACCACGCCCGGTGCTATGGCCAAGATATGGAAATCGCCCCCGCGCTGCTTGCGCTCTTCCACCGCCACGCGGGTAAGCATATCAATGCCTGCCTTCGAGCTGCAATACACGCTCCATCCATCATAGGGTGAGGTGGCAGCCCCAGAGGTAATATTAATAATGACTTTTTGCGCTGGATGCTGGGCAAACTGCCGTATAAACTTGTTGAGCAGTATTGCGGGGGCAATCAAATTCACATTGAACGATGCGGCAATATCTTCGTCGGTTTTTTCACCCAGATAAGCCATTTCCCCTAACGTGCCCGCATTATTTACCAGCACAATACGCTGTGTATCGTCAGGGTGCTGCTCGAAACTGAAATTGAGCACCGCCTCTTGCCATGCAAAATCCATGGTGGTATGGCGATAACGCTCATGCTCGATGGTTTCCCTACGGGCCAGGCCGTGTACCACGTTATGGTCTTTCTTCAATAGCTCCTCGGCCAAGGCTTTGCCGATGCCGCTGCTGCTTCCGGTGATATAGTAGTGGTTCATTGTTTTAGTATATGGGCATGGTCAATAGACCATGAAGGTTGGTTAATTGGTTACTAAGGCAAATCTACTATTTCTTTTCTCCGTGGACCGTCGACTGTGGTCCGTGGACTATTAAGCAAGGTTTGTCTATTTTTACCGTACAATTACACCTATGGCTTTTAACATACAGCATGAGCACCCCGACCACAAAGGTGCGTTCTTTATCGAAAAAGATGGCAAACGCTTGGCGGAAATGACCTACGTAACGGCAGGAGAGAAAAACATCATCATCGACCACACCGAAGTATCGGATGCCTTGCGCGGACAAGGTGCGGGGGCCCAACTGGTAGCGGCAGCGGTGGCTTACGCCCGCGAAAACGGCATCAAAATACGCCCGCTGTGCCCATTTGCCAAGGCGGTTTTTGATAAAACACCGGAATATATCGATGTGCTCTGATTACTTGCGGAACTCGCCCAAGTAATCATCCAACTCCACTTGCAATACGTTGTTGAACAGGTTGGTGGCTACCATAATGCCCGCAAAACCTATCAGGTTCACCGCGAAGGTTTCCCCGTACTTTTCCTTGAAGTGCAGTATGGATACCTGCGAGGCGCTGCGCGCATTGGTTACTATTTCGCGGCCAAGCCACACCAATGTCTGCTCCTCGTCGTTCAGCACTAAATTGTCGGGGTCTTCGCCCCATTGAGCCAATATGCGGCGAAAGAAGGTAGAGCAAATCAAACAATCCGTTTCACTGCTGATGGCATGGGCAAAGATAATGGCGGCCCGCTCCCCTACCACTTTGGCAATTTCATCCTTTAGCGGATACCACTCCATGTAGCTGCGCAACACTACGGGGCTGTGCGCCATAGTGCGTTTCATGTTGGTCATGCGGCCGTGGGTGGACACTTGCTCGTCCCACAGGGCCTTGGAGGCTTCGGGGGCGTTTTCGTAAAGAGCTTGCGAAATCATGTATCGGAAGGTTGTTTGGAAATATGCAACACGTAAACCAACAAGATAATATTGAACAGTACGCTCACGGCACTAAAAGCGGCCACGGCCCAAACCGCATCGCCATAAAAAGCACCAAACGCCACGGCCAGCACCCTCGCCAC
>CAYYZT010000429.1:1353-3157 GCA_964476015.1 uncultured Chitinophaga sp. | reverse complement strand
AAGAGGGCGAAGACGTGTTGGGCCTTACCGCCGACAATGCCGTTATACTCAACTACAATTTCGTAAAGAAACTGATCGACCTGAACAGCAACTTCGTGGGCACCCGTATCGCCATCAAGGGCGCGGCCAATGCCACAAGCGAGGATATAAAAGACCAAATACGCATAGCCCTGCGGCAAGAACGCAAGCTAAGCCCCCTGCAAGAAGACAACTTCGCCATAAACGAGATGAGCATGTTTAGCAACATACTGGCCTCTATTTTCGGGGTCATCAACTTTGCGGGCTTCTTTATCGGGCTGTTTTCCATAGCCGTTGGCGGTTTTGGCGTGGCCAACATCATGTTTGTGAGCGTAAAAGAGCGCACGTCCATTATCGGTATCAAAAAAGCGTTGGGGGCCAAAAACTTCTTTATATTGCTGGAGTTTTTGATTGAGGCCGTGGTGCTTTGCCTGATGGGCGGCGTTTTGGGGCTGTTGGCCGTGGCATTGTTGGTAAACGTGGGCGAATACGTTATCCAAAACAGCTTCGAAATGCAGTTTACCTTTGTTATCTCGGGTGGGCAAATAGCGTTCGGGTTGATATTTTCCGCACTTATCGGCATTGTGTTCGGCATCATCCCGGCATATATGGCCTCGCGCATGCGCCCAGTGGATGCCATAAGGTCGAAATAGGACACCCTAAATTTCACATTTGAAATCTAATGGATAACCTTTCGTCCGAAATCGTTTGTTAATGCGCCTTTACGAGTAAAAATTGTTGGGTGTCTAACCCAAGGTTGGACTTCCAAGCACTCATCGACAAACTTGATTGTAACACATTAAGAGTCAATATTTTAAAACATTAAAAAAGTCAATTTCCTGCTTTTTGGAGTCCCTAAAAGGGTGGGTTTTATTGTTGGTGTTGGGCGTAACTCAAGGTAGCTTTATTCCGTGTAACAAAGAAAACGGGATACGATGAAATCGATAAGCGCACGCAACTACCAAAAACACTACATCTTAAACCTATTGCCCACGGTAAAAAACCACGATGAGATAACCTACGTGGCTACCGTAGACGAGGTAGACCAATGGCATACATGGCTCCGCCAGCTTACCCGCCATTTGGTAACCGACCCTGTGGTGGGCAAAAACATCATGCAACGCATACAGCAGCTTAAAAGGTACGGCGGCGTGGTGGCCAGCATACAAACCGTGTTCCTTCCGTTGGAAGAAGGCGTGGTGGCCCCGCATCTGGTTTACCTCGACCTAAACTACTCCGTGGCCAAAGAAGTACAGTTGATGATAGGCGGGCTTGACGTAACGGCCGGCGTGGCCACGTCAGACAAGCTTACCGGCCTGCTGAACCGTTTTATGAAAGAACTGTACGATGCCTACGAGCAAGAAAACGACGGCACCTGCACCGATTCGTTTATAGAGGAACTCTTCCTGGTGGACGATGTGGATATGGTGATAGACGAAAGAAACCGTTTTCGCGTACAAGTGGCCCCATCGTTAAGAGACTACCTAGTAGCCCTTAACCGCCGCCTGCGTGTAAACGCTTCGTAAGATAATTGCGGGGTATAGTGCTTTTTTCCTGATCCACCGCTCAGGTTTTCCGCTATATCCCCGCAAGCGCATACCCAAACCCTTTGGCCGTTGGCCAAAGGGTTTTTTGTTGCCCTAAGCTATGCGTATTTTAGCCCCCGATGCACGACATAAAGGGCATATTGAACCAATATTGGCAGTTCGGCCAGTTCCGCCCCTTACAGGAGGAAATCATCCAAGCGGTACTGGATGGGCAAGATACCTTGGCCATATTGCCCACG
>CAYYZT010000429.1:0-1343 GCA_964476015.1 uncultured Chitinophaga sp. | reverse complement strand
TTGCCCACGGGCGGCGGCAAATCGCTCTGCTACCAAGTGCCCGCCATGGCGCAGCCCGGCATCTGCATCGTGGTTACGCCCCTCATCGCCCTCATGAAAGACCAAGTGGCCAACCTAAAAAAGCGCGGCATCAGGGCTTTGGCGGTGCATGCCGGCATGACGAGGGAAGAGATAGACATAGCCCTGGACAATGCCGCCTACGGCAACTTCAAATTTCTATACCTTTCGCCCGAGCGCCTTACTACCGACATTTTACAGGCCCGGCTCCCCAAAATGAAGGTAAACCTGCTAGCCGTGGACGAGGCCCACTGCATCAGCCAATGGGGCTACGATTTTCGCCCGGCGTACCTGAAGATTGCCGACATAAGGCCGCTGCTGCCCGATGTGCCGATATTGGCCCTTACCGCCAGTGCCACGCCCAAGGTAAAAGAAGACATACAACTAAGGCTGGAAATGCAAAGCCAGCAGGTTTTCCAAGCCAGTTTTGCTCGCCCCAACCTTGCCTTCGTGGTGCGCCGCACCGACGACAAAATGGGCAAGACCGTACAAGCCCTCAAAAGCGTGGGCGGCCACGCCATCATCTACGTGCGCTCTCGCCGCAAAACGCAAGAGGTGGCCGATATGTTGGGCAAAAAAGGCATCAGCGCAGCCTTTTACCATGCGGGCTTAAGCCACGAGCTGCGCCACCGCAAACAGGAGGAGTGGTTGCAAAACAAGATACGCGTGATGGTATGCACCAACGCCTTCGGTATGGGCATAGACAAGGCCGATGTGCGCACCGTTATCCACTTGGATTTGCCCGAAAACATTGAAGCCTATTACCAAGAGGCGGGCCGCGCCGGGCGCGACGGCAAGCCTTCCTTCGCCCTGCTGCTTTACAATAAGCTGGACGAGGACGAGATGCAGTACCGGCTGGAAAACAATTTCCCCTCGCCGGAAGAGGTGCTGGCCGTGTACAATGCCTTGGGCAATTTCCTGCAACTGGCCGTGGGCGCGGGCGGAGGAGAAACGTTTACGCTGGACATCAACCAGTTTATGAAAAACTTTAACCTACAAGGCCCCAAAGCCATCGGAGCCTTGAAGATATTGGAACAGCAAGGGGTGATAAGCCTCACCGAAGCGGTGTTTATGCCCTCCCGCATCAAGTTCGTCACCAACAAGGAGGAGCTGTATAAATTCCAGATTGCCAACCGCAAGTTCGATCCGTTTATCAAGTTTCTGCTGCGCAGCTATCCGGGGCTTTTCGAGGAGTTTACCACGTTTAAAGAAACCGAGTTGGCCCAAAAGGCGGGCCTCGCGCCCAAGGATATACAAACCTACCTTACCTACCTTAAAAAGGCTGG
>CAYYZT010000428.1:1607-3158 GCA_964476015.1 uncultured Chitinophaga sp. | reverse complement strand
ATATCGATAATACGGCCCTTCAACAAATCGAGTTTCCCGCTATCGATAAGGCCCTGAACCAGTTGGTGGCTAAACTGTGGCACCCGGTGGCGATGTACCTCCCAATAAGGTTGTAGATGGCGCATAAACCGTTGTCTATCAACCTCATCCAACCCTTGCCAAAGCTGGTGGGTATATGTACGCAAGTTACCGATAACACTTCGCCATCCACTCCCTTGGTTTTCAGCCTCTTGTGCCGCCTTTTTAAAATGGCTGAACAACTCGTTGAGGGAATTGGTAGGCTTTAAATTGAGGTCGGTTGCCCCCTCGGGTATCTCGGGCTGAGGTATCAATCCGCGTAAGGAAAGCACCCTTGTATGGCCCGTAAAGCCTTGTCTATCAAGCTCAATGATAACGTCCACCATGCTCAGCCCACTGCCCACTATCAGTACTTGCTTGTTCGCTTCCAGCTTGGGAAGTCCCTGCCAAGAGTGTATTATAGGCAGCTCCAAGCTACGGCAATGCGGCGGCAAAAAGATGGCTTTCTGGGGAGGGATAGTGCCGGAAGCTATTATTACCTTATCAAAATATTGCTGATTATCAATCGTTTGCACTACATATCCATCGTTTTTGGGCTTGATGGCGGTTACTTGGGCCGTTACGGTTTCCACGGCATGATGGGTACCCGCCACGATGGCTCTGAACATATCCGTAAGGTAGTCGCCGAACACTTTGCGGGGCACGAAATGCTCCCGTTCAACCCCATAAACACAAGCATCCATGCGGGTTTCATCCTCCCTAAGCCAGTTATAAAAGTGGTCGGGCCGGTCGGAAAAGAGGCTCATCTTGCCAATCGGCACATTGAGCGGCTGATAGCGGTTGTTTTGCGTGTAAGCCGCGCCACGATTGAGTTGTAGCGGGGCCTGCTCGAACAAAGTAACCGCCACGGGCTGCTCTTGGCGCAATAGGTTGATGGCCGTAAGGCTGCCGCTGAGGCCGCCGCCTACGATGGCGATTTTAGTGGGTGTGTTCATGCAGGAACGAAGTTACTAAAAGTCTACAAAGCTAGTAGAGTTATTTTTATCGCATTGCGGCATTTTGAGGCATTTTTTGAGGTATTTTTGAGATAAAATAGCTCAATTTTGAGCTAAAATGCCTCAAAAATAGCTTTGCGGCATATTTTTGGGGTAAACACCCACCATGTACCACGGAACCCTCGTTTTTGCCACCGGCAACGCCAACAAAGTTAAGGAAGTACAAGCACTTTTAGGCGACGGCATTGCCATACGCAGCCTGCACGACCTCGGCTATTTCGACGAACTGGCGGAAGACCACGACACCTTGGATGCCAACGCTTCGCAAAAGGCAAATTTTATATATGGCACCTTCGGGCAAAATTGCTTTAGCGAGGACACCGGGCTGTAAGTGGAAGCCTTGGGCGGCGCACCGGGGGTTTACTCCGCCCGCTACGCCGGGCCGGGCAAAGAGGCCGAAGACAACATGGCCCTGCTGCTGCAAAACCTCGAAGGCCAAACCAACCGCCGGGCACGTTTCCGCACCGTTATCTGCCTC
>CAYYZT010000428.1:0-1597 GCA_964476015.1 uncultured Chitinophaga sp. | reverse complement strand
AAAGAATACCGCTTTGAGGGTATAGCGGAGGGGCATATTCTAGAGGCGCGGCGGGGCACGGGCGGCTTCGGGTACGACCCGGTGTTCCAACCCGTTGGCTACCAAACCACTTATGCCGAAATGAGCCTTGCCGAAAAGGCCCCGATAAGCCATCGCGGAAAGGCGGTTTCGCAGCTTATAAACTTTCTGAAAAATTTTTAGCAAATTTTAGGAGAAACTATTGCGGAAACCAAAGTTTCTTTGTAATATTAGTCAATCATCCCTTCCTCCATGAAATTCGGGTTCATCGGCTCATATTCTGAAGACCAGATCATCAACGGTTGCATCGTTGGCGATCGTACGGCGCAACAAACGCTGTATGGCCGGTATTCGCCCAAAATGTTCGCCATCTGCCTTCGCTACGCCAAGGATTACCACAGTGCCGAGGACATTTTGCAGGAAGGGTTCATCAAGGTTTTCCGCTACATCTCCAACTTTCGCCGCGAGGGTTCTTTCGAGGGCTGGATGCGCCGCATCTTTGTAAACACCGCCATAGAGCACCTCCGCAAGGCCGTGAGCCTCTACTCCATTGTGGATGACGAGGACAAGCCGATGGACATCCTCGACGAGAGCGTGTTCGACCAACTGGATTACCAAGACCTGCTCAATATGGTGCAGAGCCTTTCCCCCGGCTACCGCACCGTGTTCAACCTCTATGTGGTGGAAGGCTACAGCCACAAGGAAATAGCCAAGCTGCTCAACATTAGCGAGGGCACCTCCAAATCGCAACTGGCCCGCGCCCGTGTGCTCCTACAAAAGAAAGTGGAGCAGGCTCAACGCCTCCCCATGGAAGGCACCGGCGATTGGAGCTGATAGATACTCTTAAATTAATTCTCTTACATCTTTGCATAGCTCTAGCTAGATGCAACCTCAATAGTTTTATCTAAATTTATTTCTTGGAAAACACTCTTGACCGCAGCACTGCCTTGCCAATTACCCTCCTCGGAGGGTCGATGCCCAGTTTGGTTTTCGACAACGGTGGGATATTTTGATGGGCATCGGGGTGGGTCCCTCACGGGTGATGTTGTCGTTTGCTTTACTGTTGCCTCACCGACCCACCCCAGCACGTTTTATCCCTGCGTTTTTCCCTCACAGAAACTACTAAATTCCGTCTCGCCCCAGCACTATGCCCCGTGCTGACCCTCCCAAGAGGGTAATGGGCACAGCCTAGCTAGGTATAACCTCAATAGTTCTCTAAATTTATTTCTTAATAGTATTCCTTTTTTCCGTGGACTGTGGACCATCTCTCATTTCTCATCTATCATCTCTAATCTTTCTCCCTACCTTTGCCCCATGAAGTTTCCTAAAGTACCCAACGAGGCATTGGGCCGGTTGGATGTGGAGCAATATAAGGCTGCCCCGAAAACACCTCTGGTAATAGTGCTAGACAATATACGCAGCCACAACAACGTGGGCTCCGTGTTCCGCACTGCCGATGCATTTAGGGCACAGGCCGTTTACCTGTGCGGCCTTACCGACAAACCACCGCACCGCGACATACACAAAACGGCCCTAGGGGCTACCGAGAGCGTGGATTGGCAATATTTTGAAACCACCG
>CAYYZT010000427.1:0-3159 GCA_964476015.1 uncultured Chitinophaga sp. | reverse complement strand
GGCAATAACAATGGTGGTGCGGTTTTCCATCAGCTTGTAAATAGCCTCCTGCACCAGCTTCTCCGACTTGGTGTCGAGCGACGATGTGGCCTCGTCCAATATCAAAATCGGTGGGTCGTTGAGGATGGCGCGGGCAATAGTGAGGCGTTGGCGTTCGCCGCCGCTCAGTTTGGTGCCGCGGTCGCCGATGTTGGTTTCGTATCCATGTTCCAGCCGTTCGATAAAATCGTGGGCATTGGCAATCTGCGCGGCACGTATCACCTCCTCGCGGCCCACCTCACGGTCCATACCGAAGGTAATGTTGTTGTGTACGGTATCGTTGAACAGCACCGGCTCCTGCGTAACTATGCCCATCAGCTTGCGCAGTTCGCGCAGCTTGTATTCGCGTATGTCGGTGCCGTCAATCAATATCTGCCCTTTCAGCACGTCGTAGAAGCGGGGGAGCATATCGGCAAAAGTGGTTTTGCCCGAACCCGACGAACCCACCAACGCCAGCATCTTGCCTTTTTTGATTACCACGTTGATGTTTTGCAGCACCGGGTGGTTATCGAAATTGTAATAGGCAAACGACACGTTTTTGTACTCTACTTGCTGCTCGAAACGCTCGATGGGTTTGGCATCGGGGTTATCCGTTACTTCGCTGGTAGCATTTAATATTACTTCGATGCGCTCGTGCGAGGCTAGCCCCTTCTGGATGTTGTAATAAGCCGAGGAAAAGTTTTTGGCAGGAGGTATCAACTGGCTGAAAATGACCATAAAGCCGATAAACACCTCGGGCAAAATTTTGTCGGTAACGCCATCGGGTGCCAGCACCATTTTGCCGCCGTACCACAGCACCACTACCAAAATAATAATGGCCAAAAACTCCGTGAGCGGCGAGGAGGCGAACTTGCGGCGCAACATGCGGTTCATGATGCGCATGTAGGCACGGTTCTCCTTGTCGAAACGGCCCAGCAATCGGTCTTCGGCGGTAAAGGCTTTCATTATTTTCAGGCCGAGCAACGTTTCGTCGATAATGGAAACCAGCTCGCCCATTTTGGCCTGCCCTTTTTTGGAGGCACGCTTGAGGCTTTTACCGATTCGGCCGATAATGAGGGCCGTAATCACGATCATGATCAGTACGAACACCGTGAGCTGCGGGCTGAGATAAAACATAAACCCGAGCGAGAAGATAATGGTAACGGGTTCCACTATCATGGTTTCGAGCGTGGCGATGATGCCGTATTCCACCTCCTGCACGTCCTGTGTCATACGGGCCAGCAGGTCGCCACGGCGTTCTTTGTTGAAAAAGGAGAGTGGGAGGGAGGTGACTTTTTTATACACCCGGTTGCGAATATCCACCACCACGCCGTTGCGGATGGGTGCCATCACAAACTGCGCTAAGTAGCGAAAGACGTTTTTTAACAAAAACACCCCGATAATGACCACGCACACCATGCTCAAGGTGGCAAACTTGCCGTGCTGGATGATGTAGTCGATAAAGTGGTGCCGGGCCAGCGCCACCAAATAATCCAGCGAGAACTCCACCGTTGGAATGGACGGTGGCACCGTCATCTGCGTGGCATCTGTTTCGAACAGTAGCGACAGAAATGGTATCAGCATGGCAATGCTGAATAGCCCGAAAATAACCGCCAGCACGTTGAACAGCACGTTGAGGAACGTGAGCGCCTTGTAGCGCTTCAGGTATGCCATTATGCGTAGAAATCCGCCCATAGGTGAACAAATATATCACTATCTTGTGGGAGTTTTGTGCGATGTGCTTTAAACACAAAGAGCACTAAGAAAACGCACTAAGTACACTAAGATTGCTTTGTGTTCTTTGTGAACCCCTTGTGTTCTTTGTGTTTAAAAGACACAGCACGGGCATAAAATTTGATAGTACATACATCATGGAAGAAACCAGAAGACAGAAACAGATAGCGGGCTTGTTGCAAAACGAAATGAGCCAGATATTGCAGCGCAACGGCGTAAGCTATTACGGTACCTCATTTGTAACCATTACCACCGTAAAGATTACGCCCGACCTGCTGGTGGCGCGTTTTTACCTCAGCGTGTTCAATGCCAACGATAAAACGTTGGTGCTTAAAGGCTTGAAGCAGCATATAAGCGAGATACGCCGCGAGTTGGGTAACCGCCTGCGAAACAACCTGCGCATGATACCTACATTGGAGTTTTTCCTTGACGAGACGTTGGAAGAAGCGTTCCGAATAGACAAAATCCTGAAGGCCGACCCACCTAAGGACGTTAAAACCAACCCCGACGACTATAACGATAAGTACGAGGAGTAGTCTTGTTAGACACAAGATTTTAGACACAAGACACAAGACTTTGAAATTTTAGATGGAAGTCCTCTTATTTAATAACCTTCAATCAGCAGCACTTGACAACGCACAAAAAATCTTGTGTCTTGTGTCTTGCATCTTGTGTCTATCTATATGAGATGGTTGCCCTTTACGTTTGCGGCCCGCTACTTGGTATCGAAAAAGTCTACCAACGCCATCAATATCATTACGCTTATTTCCATGTTAGGCATGGGCGTTATCAGTATGGCCATGGTACTGGTGCTCTCGGTATTCAACGGGTTCGAGGGGCTTACCGTTTCGCTTTACAACACGTTTAACCCCGATATCCACGTATCGCCCACACAGGGCAAGGTGTTCACCATAACCGACGAACAGGAAACCGCCCTGCTGGCCCTGCCCGGCATTACCATGATAAGCCGCGTGCTGGAGGAAAAAGCCGCGCTGAAATACGACAAATACGAGTTCATCGGCGTGGTAAAAGGCGTGGACGACCTCTATGGCCGCGTTACGGGCATCGACAGTGCCATGCTGCGCGGCAAGTTCACCCTGCGCGACGGGGGACGAAACTATGGCGTGCCCGGCGCGGGCGTGGAGGCCCGCCTCGGCATTAATGTGCAAGACCCGTTTCGGGAAATTTCCATTCTCGTGCCCAACCGCAGTGGCCGCTCGGGCGGGTTGGTTCCCACACAGGCCTTCAACCGTGGGCGGGTATTGCCCTCGGGCACGTTCAGTATACAGGCGGAGTTCGACAACAAATACCTTTTTGTACCGCTGGCCCTTATGCAGGAATTGTTGCAGTACGACCGAGAAATCAGTGCCCTTGAGGTAAAAATCGACCCGAAGAAAACCAGCATTG
>CAYYZT010000426.1:643-3173 GCA_964476015.1 uncultured Chitinophaga sp. | reverse complement strand
CCAGCCCTTTAGCCAATACGGCCTTCGAAATCAGGTCCGGGTTTTCCAGCACTTGTTTGTGCGATACGGACGAGCCGATGGAAGATACCACGCCTTCGCCAACACGCGCCAACACGGTTTCTTCACCAGCGCCACCAACAAGCTGCTTGATGTTGGCGCGCACCGTTACGCGTGCTTTGGCAATTAGTTGGATACCGTCTTTCGCCACGGCAGTTACCGGTGGGGTATCGATAACTTTGGGGTTAACACTCATTTGCACGGCTTGGAATACATCGCGACCGGCGAGGTCGATAGCCGTGGCGGCCTTGAAATTAAGGTCGATATTGGCTTTTTGGGCCGAAATGAGCGCATTTACTACGTTCACCACATGGCCGCCCGCAAGGTAGTGGGCCTCCAAATCGTTGCGGGTGAGGGTTAGGCCAGCTTTGTGGGAAGTAATCAAAGCATTTACTATAACAGATGGCGGTACTTTACGAATACGCATAAATACCAACTGTATCAAGCTTACGTTTACGCCCGATAACAGTGCCGATATCCATAATGGAAATGGCACAAAGTACATAAAGACTATTAGCCCTATAAGTACTGCTGCAATTATAATGATAATTTCTAATCCCATTTAAATAGTAGTTAGTGGTTTTACGATAATTTTATAGCCTTCAATTTTAATTATTTCAATTCTTGTTTCTGCTGATATCATGTCGCCTTGTGAAAATACCTCCAATCGGTGCCCCTTTATCTGTGCCGTGCCTCCCGGCCTCAAATAACCGAGCGTAATTCCTTGGTCTCCAACGGCTATAAGCCCGTCATCCAACACATTTACTTGTCCGTCCACCACATCGTAAAGCGAAAATTTCTTCGATTTAAGCACTCTGTACGACCAATATAGCAAAATTGCCGTTGCCACGGATGTTGCCGCCAAAGTATAGTGGCCTATTACGGCATTTTCTTGGGTAGTATAGGCCAGCACCACACCTGTACCCATTAGCAAGCCACCTATGATACCTATTACGGTGGTGCCGGGTACTACCAGAATTTCCAGCACTACCAGCAACACGCCCAATATAATAACCGCTATAACCAAGTAGATGTCCATAGTTACTTTACTTTCACCAACACCAGTTTACTGTCCAGTTCGCCAGCTTTGCCTGTCAAAACCAAGGTATCGGCAGTGTGTTTATCAATCACAAGGCTTTGGTTGTTGCCATCTTTATATACCAAGGTTAGGGTATCGCCTTTTAGCTGCCAAGTTTCGTGATTTTCTTGAAAACCTGCCCTTAGTATGTATGCCCCATCTTTTTCAAATTCGATGGTAGGCTCGCCCATGTTCATTAAATCTACCTGCTGTTCGCCCAAGCTCCATTCGGCATAGGCCCATTTGCCTACTATGTTGTGCTCGCTGGTTTGTGTATTGCAGGCCATTATCATTGCAACCATAAATGCCAAAAACAATCGGCTGGCTCTTAAAATCCCCATTCTTTACTGCTTTATTTATAAGTTTGAACTAAACTAGCTTAGTAAAACGAAAGTGCCAACAAATCGGGCGTTTATTATCGAATAAACAGGGAAATGAAGATAGAATTGTGGCTTAATGGAAAAACGGAAGGCTATGTGGCAGAAAGCTGCGAGCGTTTTATTAAGCGATTGAAGCATTACACCAGCTTCCAGTTGGTGGAAATACCCGAACCCAAGCGCAAAGGCAATACCGATGCGAGGGTGTTGAAGCAACAAGAAGCCCAATTGTTGCTGCCTAAAATAGAAACAGGGGATTATTTGGTTCTGCTGGACGAGAAGGGAAAGGAGTATAGCAGCGAGGGGTATGCTGCCCAGCTACAAAAATGGATGGGCAGCGGCCGCAAGCGTGTCATTTTTATAGTGGGCGGGCCATATGGGTTTGACGACAGCCTTTATGCACGGGCCGATGAAACGTTATCTTTGAGCAAGATGACTTTTTCGCACCAAGTGATACGGGTTATCTTTTTGGAGCAGCTTTACCGCGCTTTTACCATCATCAACAACGAGCCTTACCACCATGCTTGACCTGCCGGGGCACCCTTACGTTACCTACGCCATTATGGCGTTAACCATTTTGTTGTCTTTTCAGGCAAACAATAACCCTTTTTTTAAGCAAAAGCTTATTTTTTACCCTTATGATGTTAAGCGTCGTAGCGAGTACTATCGGTTTTTAACGGGTGGTTTTATCCATGCCGATTGGCTGCACCTCGGCATCAACATGTATGTGCTGTACATGTTCGGGCAGATGGCGGAGTTTTATTTCTTGGCCGTTTTTGGCTTGCCGTTGGGCTATATTTTGTATGCTTTGATGTATCTGCTTGCCATACCCATTGCCGAAACGTACTCGTACATCAAACACCACGATAACCCATACTATATGAGCCTCGGGGCCAGTGGGGCGGTGTCGGCGGTGGTTTTTGCGAGTATTTTGTTTAATCCTATGGTAGAAATGGGGTTGTTGATTTTGCCCTTTTTCAGCATACCCGGCTTTATTATGGGCATTCTTTATCTCCTA
>CAYYZT010000426.1:0-633 GCA_964476015.1 uncultured Chitinophaga sp. | reverse complement strand
GGCTTGTTGTACCCGGTAATGTTCCAGCCCAAACTGTTCCTTTTCTTTATCTCGCAAATACAGCAATGGATAAGCAGCCATATATAGACCTCCGTAGCGATACCGTTACCCGCCCCACACCGGGCATGTTGGATGCTATGCATAGAGCACCGTTGGGCGACGACGTGTTTGGCGAAGACCCTACGGTAAATGCCTTGGAACAAAGGCTGGCAGATATGTTTGGGTACGAGGCGGGCCTGTTTTGCCCCAGCGGCACTATGACCAACCAAATTGCCATTAAAGCACATACCCAGCCTTTGCAGGAAATCATTTGCCACCGCGAGAGCCATATCTATTGCTACGAGGGTGGGGGATTGGCCTTCAACTCCCAACTTTCTACCCGCTTGCTTACGGGCAACAATGGGCTGATAACGGTGGAACAGGTACTGGAAAACATCAATGCTGAGGATATACACAAGCCCGTTACCAGCATAGTGGCCCAAGAAAACACCACCAACCGTGCCGGTGGCGCGGTGCATGGGGTGGGGGAGTACCAAAAGGTTTATAAAACTTGCAAAGAACACGGCCTCAAACACCACTTGGATGGCGCGAGGCTGTTTAATGCCTTGGTGGCCACGGGCGTATCGCCCGTGG
>CAYYZT010000425.1:0-3174 GCA_964476015.1 uncultured Chitinophaga sp. | reverse complement strand
CTACAACGTGCTGGCCGGCAACTATGCCGCCGCTGCTGCTGCTTTGGTAACTTATCAGGCCCAAACGCCTGACCAAGCCGACCTGAAGTCCATCGAGACCATCCGCACGCAATTGTTGATTGACGGCCGCACCGGCTTGCAATTGACCGCTGGCGAGGTTTCCATCCTGAAAGCTATCGATGATGCCCGTCGCACGCACGCTGCCGAGGCCCGTGATTTGGTTCACACCGCCATCAGCAACCACGACTATTTCTTCGAAAGCCTGAAAGTGGAAGCTGCCGATGAGAGCATCATTGACGGTAGCCAGTTGAACGACAACTTCGTGAACGTGTATCCTAACCCTGCCAACGGCGAGGTTACCATTCAGTACAACGCTACCGAAGGTGCCGAGGACGTGAAAATCCGCATGGTGGATATGCTGGGCAAAACGATTTACGAAACGCCTGTAACGTTTGCCAACGGCGAGGTTCGCCTTAACGTGAACAGTTTTGCCAACGGTGCCTACATCATCACCATCACTGGCAGCAAAGATGTTTTGGCCCACACCAAGTTTATCAAGTATTGAGATTGATGACTGGTTAGTTACTGGTTATTGGTAACTGACGACTGGTTGTAATAGAACGAATCCCCCTCCGGTGAAAGCTGGAGGGGGATTTTTGTTTGTCTGAACCAGAATTTACAGAATTATGGAATTATCGAATCGGTATGCGAAAGGTTTGTAGTTTTGGGGTCGTTAATTAATCTTGATACTTGATACTCACTACTTGATACTGAAAGAATGAGAATGTCCGTTATCCGCCGTGCGCAGTTCAATGCCGCGCACCGCCTGTACCGCCCCGATTGGGACATGGAGCAAAACAACGCCGTTTTCGGGCTGTGCAACAACCCCAATTTCCATGGGCACAACTATGTGCTGGAGGTAAAGGTAACGGGCGAGGTGGACCCGGAAACGGGCTACGTGATAGACCTAAAGATTGTGAAGGATTTGATTGACAGCGAGGTGATAGAACGCTTCGACCACCGAAACCTGAACCTCGACGTGCCCGATTTTGCCAACCTAAATCCCACGGCGGAGCACATCGCCTATGTAATCTACAACAGGATAAGGGCTAAATTGGAAACCCAATACGACCTCCACATTCGCCTGTACGAAACGGAGCGCAACGTGGTGGAATATCCGGCGGTGTGAGGATTACTTTTTAACGGTGAGCTTTTTGGTCTCGGAGTGGTCGTTTACGCGCAGGGTGTAGAAATACACGCCGTCGTTAATGGTGGAAATGTCCACGGGTATGTTGTGCTCGCCAGCGGCAAGGGTGCCGTTCACCAGTTCTTTTAACTGGATGCCGAGCGGATTGAACAGCTTGAGGTTTACGAAAGAAGTGGAAGGAATAGAGATGATTATATTCACCACGCCGTTGTTGCCCGCCGGGTTAGGAAAATGCTTCACTTCCGGGGCGTTGGTTTGCTGCGGCTGTTGTGCCATGGCACAAAACGGTACCGCACTAAAAAATGCCAGTAATAAAATACGCAATAACGGTTTCATGTAGAGCTTCCTTCGATAAACAGTTGCTTTATTAAAATAAATATGCAGTTTTTCTGCTAGGGCCATGCAACCTTTCGCCTTTACAATATAACGCAATATTCCAAAAGATTGCCATCACCACCAAGGAATTTTAACGGTAAATTAATCGATACCGACCGCTCGTTAGGTGGACAACGTGTGGAAAACCTTGCCAACACTGCCAAAAATTGTTTTTTGAGGATTGTGTTTCGTTGGATATGAATTATATTTTTGCAATCTTTAGTCCACTTAAACCACCATCTCCATGGCCCAAGAACGCACTTATCTGATTTTCCTCGTTGACGATGATGCCAAACACTTGCTGTTGCTCAAGGAGCACCTCAACAAGCACTTGCCCTATACCTTGGATATCCGCACCTACACCAGCGGCGAGGATGCGATTGTGGACCTGCCCGCCAACCCGGATTTGATCGTGCTCGATTATTATTTCGACGGGGCCAGCGGCGATGCTTCGGACGGCGTGGAGATTCTGAAAAAAATCAAGAACAAACGCCCGGAGATACCGGTAGTGATGATGTCTCACCAAGACAAGATAGAAGTGGCCGTTACCTGCTACGACTACGGTGCCAAGGACTATATCATCAAAAACGAAACCGCATATGCCCGCGCCCAATTGGTGGTGCGCAACGTGATACAGGAACTGAACAAGGAGGCCTTGGCCAAACGCTTTAAGCAAAGCACCAAGAACGCCTACATTATTCTTGGCCTGTTCATTATCGTGCTTATTTCGCTGGTGGCGTACCTCATTTTGAGCACCGAGTACCATTAATACAATTCGGTACGGAATGGCGTATATTTGCCCAATAGCAACCATACACCCATGAGCGCCGAAACCCTCCTAGAACTGCACAACGCATTTGTTTACCAAGGCCGCACGTTGGCGCTTAATGGCGTGAGCCTACACGTGGCCCAAGGGGAGTTTGTGTACCTTATAGGCAAAACGGGCAGCGGCAAAAGCAGCCTGATGAAAACCCTCTACGGCGATTTGCGCCTCGACCAGGGGCAGGGCAGGGTAGTGGGGTATGACCTGAACGCCCTCAAAGCTAAAGACGTGCCTTACCTGCGCCGCAAGCTAGGCATCGTGTTCCAAGATTTTCAGTTGCTTACCGATAGGAGCGTTATAGAAAACCTTACGTTCGTGATGCAGGCCACCGGCTGGAGCGACGAGCGCAAAATGGCCCAAAAGGCCGACGAGGTGTTGAGCAAGGTGGGCCTGCAAAGCAAGGGTACCCGTATGCCGCATGAGCTATCCGGCGGCGAGCAGCAGCGCGTATCCATTGCCCGCGCCCTGCTGAACGACCCGCAGCTGATATTGGCCGACGAGCCCACCGGAAACCTCGACCCCGACACCAGCGACGACATCATGCAACTGCTCATCCGCCTCAACCGCGAACTGAACACCGCCGTGCTGATGGCCACGCACAACTACTACATCATCGAGAAATTCCCCGCCCGCATCATCCGCTGCAGCAACGGCACCATTAAGGATGAGGAGCATGTAAGGTTTTGATTGATAAACTGTGATGGGCCGTATGTAATACCATTTAGACTTTAAAATGAGCATTGCGGTTTTGAATGTTAGGCTCCTACGG
>CAYYZT010000424.1:0-3177 GCA_964476015.1 uncultured Chitinophaga sp. | reverse complement strand
AAAACCTAGTTTGATGTTGTACACCTATGGAGTGCTTGCCACTGTTCAATTGCAACTCGCTGTTGAAGATGCTGAGGTTGGCACTGCACCCGTCGCAAGCATAAGCCCTAGGCACCGCTGCCGCCATCAGTAGCACTAATAGCCACCAACGGCAATATTGGTTGGATTCCATTAAAGGGATTTAAACTTAGCAATAGTGTTCCTTTTATAGAAGGTAAGACTAGGCCAAGCAGGGCGGTTGGGGGCGGGGTGCCTCGCTGTGTTGGGCCACGAAGGCCGAATAATGGGCCACAGGGGCCGCCGTAGGCAGGCCGATGGCAATACTTTCAAGGGGGGCAATGGGCTGGAACAACCAAGCGGCACTCTGTTGCTCCGAAACCAAATTATTGCCTTGCTGTTGTTGCTCTTGCTCGGCCATTTGCTTTTTAAGGTAGCATTTGCCGTTGCACTGCATGGCCGGCTTGGCGCGGTTCACGCAAAGGTTTTTGGCAATAAAATCTTGGTTGAAATGGAAAGTGGCAAAAACGACGGTATAGGCCCCGGAGTGGCATAAAACGGCAACGAGTGCCATCAAAACCGCTATTGACTTAATTTGCCTCAAAATTGCGATAAATATACCTCAAAATATCTCAAAAACGCCGATTTTACCGTAAAAATAGCTCAAAATATGTCGCAAAATGCCTCAAAATGTCGCAAAACGCGAATGATTAATGTCACTCTTTAACTTTCCACTACTATTCCCCATAGTATGAAAAGGTGCGCATCTTAATCACATTAGGCTCATTATCAACTACTTCTATTCGTTGTATCCAATTTTTATGGCTATCCAGCATGTACTCGTATGCGGTTGTGGCCCTTAGCACGCCTTGGGGAGTTAAAAGATTACGGGTCAACTCATTACCATTATCGTCAAACGTGTATTCGTAACGACTCTGGTAATCAACGGTTCCGTTATCCAATGGGCGGTAGCGGTACAGGATGGAGTCGTGCCCACGCCCATCATACACATACTCGTTCTTATATTTAAGGGTGTCATAACCAACAAAAAGGGTATGTACATGCACCTTTCCCGAGTCGTTGGGGTAATAAGTGAGGGTCTCTCGGTTATCCAACACACTATCGCTTCTAAACACATGGCTTTCAACCAGTTGCCCAATGGAATCATACGTCCAAGTACGCCAGTAAGCTTGGTCTTCCTCTAGGTGCAAAGTAACTACTTGCTTGGTTTTCTGGCCTTTATCATTATAATAAATATCTTGGTGGATGGTAGCATCGCCATTGCCGTTGAGAGTAACGATGGCAATCATTTGGCCCGCAGGGTTGTAAGTAAAATGTTCCTCTTTCATCAAGCCGCCCCCCAACGAAAATACCTTGGAAACCAACAAGTTACCGCTCACATCAAAGCTATCCCACGTATAGCTTTCGCCTATCTGGCTGCCGGGCACCAGCTTGCCTTCCCTCGGCAGTGCCTCGAAGTACTTGGTTTCCACGGTTTTAACCCTGCCATATACTTTATGGATGTGCAAAAGCGGGTTTGGGTTGCCGGTATAAGGTTCTTCGCTGTTACAACCATCGCAGCCCGAAAGCAGCACCAGTAGTAGCATTCCATAAACGTAGGCCCATCTAAACATGCCTCGAAGATACGGAAATTGCAGTGGCCCAAAGCCCTAAGGACTATGGCATTGTGTTAAAAAACATGTTATTTATGCGGTTCCCGGATTATTTTTGTGTATTCAGCAGTATTATTTTATCTTTGCACACCTATAATTAAGACAAAGAAGAGCCATGTTCACAGTTTTGGTAGTTATCATCATCTTGGTTTGCATACTTTTGGCCTTTGCCATTTTGATCCAAAACCCTAAGGGAGGCGGATTGGGCGCAGGTTTTGCCAATATCGGAAACCAAGTGATGGGTGCCCGTCGTGCTACGGAAACCATTGAAAAAGCTACTTGGACTTTGGCTATCGCCCTTTTGGCCCTTACCTTGCTTTCTGCCGTGTTCCTGCCTAAAAATACGGGCGTGGTAGTAGAGCAGGAGCAATCCAAAACCGAAGGCCTGTTGCAGAACCGTCCGGTTACACCCGGCCCTGGTTTCAACCCTCCACCAACCAACAGCATGGACCCAGCTCCTGCGCCAAACAACGAGGTAAGCCCTCCAGCCAACTAACAGGCTTGGCTTAGGCTAATCCTTGCCGGCCCAATTCTTTGATTAACAACCGTTTGGCCACGGGATAGAACGTTTCCTTGAACGGAAAGTCTTTCTCCGTTTCTATGGCGAATGTGGCCGGATTTGGCAGGGCCTTTCTATGGCGAATCAATTCGTACTTGATGTGATGGTAGGTGTTGCTTAAGCTCAACGGATAGCTCACCATACTGCGTTTTCAGCGAACGGTATTGCTCGTTGGCACTTTCAAAAAGCGTGAGCGTGTACTCGTAAACCTCCACTTTCGATTGGCCACCCTCGCGCAGCATCAAATACCCTTCGTCGGCTTTTACGGGTACAATGCCCACAGGCTGTAGCAAAAGCTGCTCTTCCACATAGTCGTAAATATCTTGCCCTTCTTTAAGTGTCTTGCCCAGCTTCGGCAAGGCATACTCCATTACCATCTGTATTTCCTCAAGGTATTGGTCGTCTTGCACCAAGCGTTCGTATTCCAGCTCAAACTTTGCTGGGTCGATGCGTACGATCTTTTTTGGGAAACTGTTGAGGGCCTGCTCCTTTTGCTCTTTCAATCCTAAAAGATTGATATAATGGCCGAACAACTCCGTCAAACACGGGTACAGTTTATGTTCCTTAAATTCCTTATCTACATGCTGTAAATAAGCCAGCAAAAGATACTGCTTATACTCAAAGTCGGTACTACCTTCGGTAAGCCAATTTGTGCCGAGCTGTTTCATATCCTTAGATACTTAACGGTGAACAAAAAGTTACAGGTAGTTAGAAGGATGTGCTTAAAAGTTAAACCCGACCGTCATTACGTAATTGTCGAATTTCAGTTTCTCGGCGGCCTGTATATACGGCGAAATAACCGCCGTGCCTTCGGTAGCGATGCGGTAATAGGCGAGGTCAATATACCAACGTTTGCCCCTATACCCTACCCCGCCTGAGTAGGTACTCGAGCTCAAATCTCGACCATCAACCACTTGGTTCTTTTCCAGCGGGCTGGTACTGACAGCA
>CAYYZT010000423.1:1959-3179 GCA_964476015.1 uncultured Chitinophaga sp. | reverse complement strand
TTGTACACAACAAATGCTATGGTGATAGCAGCGGTTCGGCTACCATCCGTATTATTGGCGGTACCCCAACTTGTACCCCTGGCACCTATACTGGCCCAGCTTGTACCGGTTGCACCCAAACACTTAGCGGCAACGGCAATGCAACTATTACCGCTGGTATGAAAGTGTGCGTACTGGTAGGCCAAACCTTTACCGGTAGCATCAACATGAGCGGTGGTGAATTGATTGTGTGCGGTATTTTGAGCCCAAGTAATTTCTCTACCACTGGTGGTGTCATTACCGTAAACGGTACATTGAATGCCAACGTAATAAACCTTTCAAGCGGTGTTACCATTAACAACTATGGTGTTATCAATGTAAACACCAACATTACCGGTAGCGGCACATTGAACAACTACGGTGCCGTAAACGTAAGTGCCGATCTTAATGTTCACTCTGGCGGTACCCTTAACAACTTTGGTACCATAAGCGTAAGCAATAGCCTTAATGTAACTGGTACTGCTGTAAACAACGGTACTGTAGCTATAAGCAACAACTTGCAAATTAACGGTGGCGGTAAATACACCAACAACTGTAAGACTACCACTTCGGGCAACTTCCTTAACAACAGCCTGTTCTATAACAATGGCCAGTTGCTAGTAGGCGCTACTTCTTATATTAACGGTGGTAGTGTGTTGAACCTGGGTGTTGGTGCTTCGTTTATCACCCGCAACATTATTGTTAACGCCCAAATCAATGGCCCAGTATCACACTGTGCCTTGGTGAAAATCACTGGCTTGGCCATATTCAATGGCGGTGGTTTGATAGATGGCAAAATCTCTTTGTGCATCTTGAACCAGTTGCTTAACCTGAACTTGAACCTGAACATTTTGGGCTTGAACATCAACACTACTTGCGCTGCTTGTACTGCTGTTCCGCCTACTTCTGCTACATCTTACACCATCCGCTGGAGCACCGGCGATACCACTAGGACTGTAAGCGGCTTGCCTGCCGGTACTTATACCGTAACGGTTACGGATGCTTCTGGTTGTTCTGCTACCAAATCGGTAACTGTTACCCAGCCTGATAGCTTGACTGCTACCATCAACAAAACCGATGTAAGCTGCTCGGCCAACTGCGACGGCACTGCCAGCCTTACCAATGTAGGCGGTGGCACCCCACCATATACTTATAAGTGGAGCAACAACGCTACCACCCAAAACGTGACCAACCTTTGCGGC
>CAYYZT010000423.1:0-1949 GCA_964476015.1 uncultured Chitinophaga sp. | reverse complement strand
GTACTTATACCGTAACCATTACGGACAAGAACGGCTGTAAACTGGTTAAATCCGTAACCGTTGGTGCCCGTCCGAAATTGAAGGTAACGGCCACCCCGACTCCGGTGAATTGTTTTGCAGGTTCAACAGGTGCGGTGACAACTAGCGTAACTGGCGGTACTTCACCGTTTACCTACGCTTGGACCCCAGGCGGTGCTACTACTGCTAACTTGACCAACAGGCCTGCTGGCAGCTACACTGTGATAGTAACTGATGCCAACGGCTGTAAAGACACGGCTACTGCTGTTATCACCCAACCGGCCGATAGCTTGAACGGTACTACCAACTCAACCCCTGTGAGCTGCATAGGCGGTACTGATGGCACTGCTAGCGTAACTGCTACTGGCGGCACTGCACCATACACCTATGTATGGAGCACTAGCCCTGCCCGTACTACTGCCGCTATCACTGGTTTGCGTGTGGGCAGCTACACCGTGACCGTAACGGATGCCAAAGGTTGTACCATTGTTCGCACGGTGAATGTAACTGGTGTTGCACCGCTTACTATCGGCTCAGTACCTAGCCCTGTTCTTTGTAACGGTGGCAATACTGGTTCAATCAACTTGACTATTTCTGGCGGTACCCCTAGCTATACCTTCTTGTGGAGCAACGGTGCCACTACCGAAGATATATCTGGCCTTACTGCCGGTACTTACAATGTAACCGTTACCGATAGCAAAGGCTGCGTAGCTACTGCCGGTGTAAGCGTTTCGCAACCACAACCGCTGGTGGCTACCGCTACCCCTGTAAACATTGCTTGTTTCGGTGGTAATACTGGTGGTGTTAACGTATCTGTTGTAGGTGGTACTTCACCGTTTACCTATGCTTGGAGCAACGGTGCTACTACCCGCGACATTACCGGCCTTACCGCTGGCACCTACACCGTAACCGTAACCGATAAGAACGGCTGTAAGGATATAGTAAGTGCTACCGTTACCGCACAGCCTTCATTGGTAATAAGTACTAACCCTACCCACGTTACTTGCTTCGGCTTGAACAATGGTTCTGTAACTACCAGCGTAAACGGTGGCGTGGCCCCTTATACCTACAACTGGGGTAGCGGCATTGGTACTGCAAACCGTACCAACCTTGCCCCTGGAACTTACACAGTAACCGTTACCGATGCCAACAACTGTACCGGCACCGCTACTGCAACCGTAACCCAACCGGCTGATAGCCTGAACGGTACTACCAACTCAACCCCAGTAAGCTGCATAGGTGGTACCGATGGTACTGCAAGCGTAACCGCTACTGGTGGTACTGCACCATATACATATGTATGGAGCACCACCCCTGCCCGCACTACTGCCGCCATCACTGGCTTGCGTGCCGGCAACTACAGCGTAACCATCACCGATGCTAAAGGTTGTTCAATCGTTCGCACCGTAACCGTTACTACCGTACCTGCCCTTACCGTAGGTGCCGTGCCTAGCCCGGTATTGTGCTTCGACGGTGCTACGGGTTCAGTAAATGCTACTGTAAGCGGTGGTACCCCAGGTTACACCTTCTTGTGGAGCAACGGTGCTATTACCCAAGACATCAGCAACGTACCAACTGGCACTTATAGCTTGACCGTAACCGATAGCAAAGGTTGTGTAGCTACTGCTAGCGTAACCGTTCAGCAGCCACAAGCTTTGGTGGCTACGGCTACGCCGACTACCATCCCTTGTTTGGGTGCTAATAGCGGTTCGGTTACTGTAAGCGTGGTTGGCGGTACTTCGCCGTTTGCCTATGCTTGGAGCAACGGTGCTACTACCCGCGACCTTTCTGGATTGGCTGCAGGTACTTACACCTTGACCGTAACCGATAAAAACGGCTGTAAAGATACCGTAGCTGCTACCGTAACTGCCCAGCCTACCTTGGCCGTAGATGCGGTTGGCACTAACCTTACCTGCTACAACAACAATAGC
>CAYYZT010000422.1:0-3194 GCA_964476015.1 uncultured Chitinophaga sp. | reverse complement strand
AGAAGTCTTTTGCGGGCGGCGCGTTCTCGTCCACCAGTTCGGCACCGGTATCGCCATAGTATCCCACCGCCGAAGCGGAAACAAACGTTTTGGGATGCAAATCTTCTTGCTTCAAGCGGCTCAGCATCAGGCGGGCACTTTCTACCCGGCTGTTGAGGATTTCTTTTTTGCGCTCCTCCGTCCAACGGCCTTCTACCACGGGCGCGCCTGCAAGGTGTATGATATGGTCGGCACGCAGCAAAGCTTCCACTTCAATCGTTTGGTCGTTGGTATCCCATTGGTACGTTACCACTGGGCCGTTACGGGCCTTCTTGCGCCCTAAATGGATAACGCTGTATCCTTTTTCCAACAACAACTCGGTCAATCGGGTACCCACCAAGCCCGACCCCCCTGTAATCAAAACGGTCTCCATAGTGCTCATGCCGCCCATATATTGGTTATTTAGTAAAGCTATTCAATTTCAGGGTAGAAGTCTTATATTTGCCTTCTATCTTAACAACCATTAAGAAATCTTAAAGTTTACGCCGTATCAACAATGTGTGTTGGCGCGGGTTCGGAACAAAATTACTACCTCATAGAAAACACATCGCCATGTCGATTACCAAATTAGCAAAACTTACTTTCCTAGCCACGCTGGTTGTATTTATGGCTAGCTGCGGCAGCAAAACAAGCAACAAAAAGGACGTAGTGGTACACGAACTATCGGACACCGATATGTTGAACCCTACCAACTACCAAAGTGCCGATGCCGGTTACTACTTAGGCAAACTTTTCTCAACCGCCCTTACCGTAGACCCTATCTCTTTGGAATTGGTGCCGCTTTTGGTAAAAGACCTCCCAGAGGTTAGCTACGACTCGGCTACCGGCTTTACCAGCTACACCTACGAAATTCGCCCAGAAGCCAAGTGGGACAATGGCCAGCCTATCACCGCCAAAGACGCCATTTTCAGCTTGAAAGTGTACAAATGCCCGCGCGTTGACAACGAGAACATCAAGCCATACTTTGAGTCAATAGACAATGTAATTACATACCCCGACAACGAGCGTAGGTACACCATCGTTTGCAACAAGGTGTACCACATCAACTTGGAAATGAGCGGCCAGTTCCTGTTCATCCCTGCCTACATCTACGACCCTAAAGGTTTGTTGGAAGAATTCCCGTTGACGGACTTCAACGCCAAACCCGCCGAGCTGGCCGAGAACGCCAAAATCAAAGAATTTGCCACCGATTACAACTCCGAAAAATTCCAACGCGAGAAAGGCTTTATAGTAGGTAGCGGCCCTTACGAGTTTGATGTTTGGCAGCCCGGTGTTAAAATCGTGCTGAAGAAGAAAAAAGACTGGTGGGGCAACGGCCTTGAAGGCTCTCAGTTTGAAGCCAATGCCGATGAATTGGTATATCGCACCATTAACGACCAAGCTGCTGCCTTGGTATCTTTGAAAGGCTTGAAACTGGACGTGATGTACGGCATTAAAGCCAAAGACTGGGTGACGGATGTGACGCAAAGCGACAAAATCAAACAGAACTTTTGGCTCTCTACCCCGCCGAGCATGAGCTATACCTACTTCGGCATAAACATGCGCAACCCTAAGTTTGCCGACAAAAGCGTTCGCAAAGCTTTGGCCCATTTGGTTGACGTGGACAAGATTATCGACGTGGTAGGCTACAACCTTGCCCAACGCGTGAACGGCTTTATGCACCCCGGCAAAAAAGTGTTCTACAACGATACGCTGAAAAACTACGACTACAACATCGAAAAAGCCCGTCAATTGTTGGCTGATGCCGGTTGGAAAGACAGCAACGGCAATGGCACCATCGATAAGGTTATCGATGGCCAGTTAACGGAGTTCAACATTACCTTTACCTACAACAACGGCAACGATGCCCGCCGCGATGCAGCCCTTATCTTCAAGGAATCTGCCCGTGAAGTAGGCATCAATGTTGACGTGGTGCCGCAGGAGTGGAGCATCTACATCGACAACCAGAAGAAGCACAACTTTGAGATGTACTATGGCGGTTGGATTAGCGGCGTAGGCGAAAGCGACCCTAAGCAGATTTTCCACACCGAATCCATCAACGGTGGCAGCAACTACTGCTACTTCGGCAATGCCGAAAGCGATGCCATCATCGAGGCTTTGCGCGGCGAACTGGACAAAGACAAGCGTGCCCACTACTACAAAGCGTTGCAGGCCATCATTCATGACGAGGTGCCTTACATCTTCCTGTCAGCCCCGTTGGAGCGTATTGCCATCAGCAAAAAGTTTGATGAAGTACAAACCGGTCCGCTTCGCCCGGGCTTCCAAGAAGAAACCTTCCGTTTTGCCGAGACCGCTGAAAACTAATATTGTATAGGGAACGCATGACGGCCGGACTTGCTGGCCATCCACTGTTTTCCAAGCAAAAAACAATATGGCCAAGTACATTTTTAAGAGGATACTGTTCTTTATACCCACTATTTTCGCGATTTCGCTATTAACGTTCGCGTTGATGTCGAGCGCGCCGGGCGACCCTGCGGAACTAATGTTGAACCGCGCCGCCAGCGGCGATGGTGGGCAAGCCAGCGATAAACTGGCCGGCGACAAAGCCTATCGCGAGGTACGTAAAAAGCTGGGCCTTGACCTGCCGTTGTTCTACGTATCGGTATCGAGCATTGCAGCCCCCGATACCATACACCGCGTGGACAAGGTGGACCACCGCAAGAATTTGGACAGGCTTATTAGCGAATATGGCAACTGGGAACAGATACAAGCCTACTTCCGCTCTATGCAGCAGTTTGAAATGGCCGTGCTAAACCTTCGTAAAGACTCTGCCACCACGGGCCCGTTGATAGTGTTGCGCGGCGCCGCCAACGACTTGCTGATAAACCACAAAGACGCAGTGGTGCAATCGAAGTTTGCCGACGTTAAGAAAACCTTGGCCAGCATGTCGGTTTTGGCCCCGGCCACCCCGGCTTTTGACAACATGGTAGCCGCCTACGACAACATGAAGGCTACCGCCACCACTTGGAAAAACTATGTGCCGGCCATCCATTTTCATTGGGCCAACAACCAATACCATCGTTGGCTTTTCGGCAACGCCCCTTGGCTGAGCAGCAGCGACGACCCTACTTTAACCGGGGGTTTTATCCGGGGCGATTTCGGTACTTCTTATTTTGCCAAACGCCCTGTGGGCACCATGATTTGGGAAAGCGTAG
>CAYYZT010000421.1:0-3197 GCA_964476015.1 uncultured Chitinophaga sp. | reverse complement strand
GCCAGCGTTTGCCTTACCGCATATCGGTAAACGTGGGTGCCGAAATCGGTATCGGTAAGGGTGGTTTCCAATTGTTGCCCAGCGTTATTTACCAAACCCAAGCTTCCGCCGAAGAAATCAACGCCGGGTTGGGATTGGGCTATAAGTTCAAAAACGACCTGAACGTGATATTGGGTGCTTATTACCGCGTTGGCGATGCCGTGATACCGATGGTAGGCTTGGGCTACAAAGGCTTCAACGCTGCCTTCAGCATGGACCTCAACAACTCCGACCTGAAACAAGCTGCCAGCGGCAACAACGCTTTGGAGTTCTCTTTGAGCTACACCATGCCTTGGAAAAAACTGCCCCACCAGCCATCCATTTTCTTCGCCCCTAAATTTTAATGCCGACTATGAGAACCACCTTACTATTATTTTGCCTGATGGCATTTTGGGCGGCCCAAGCACAGCAAACCAACTTGGATAAGCTGAATTGGAAACAGAACTTGGAACTGGCCAACGACTTATATGGCCGCAACAGTTTCTACAATGCTTCCACTTTTTACGAAAAAGTAATCAGGGACAAGCCCGATAACGTGGAGGCCCGCTACAAACTGGCCGACGCTTACAGGCAGATGCGCTTTTATGTAAAAGCCGAGGCCCTTTACCGCTTCTTTACACCGGAAGAGAGCAAGTCGTATCCGTTGGCCCCGTTTTACTTTGGCTTGATGCTGAAGGCCAATGGCAAACATGCCGAGGCAATGACGGCTTTCCAGGCATTTATCCAGAAGCCCAACGGTGCCGGACAGCATTATGTGGATTGGGCCAAAGCACAGCTACAAGGCTGCGAGTTGTATAGCAGCGCATCCAACAACCCTGACATTACGGTAAAGCATGGCGGCGGCAACATCAACGGTGCCTACCCCAACTTTGCGGCGATATACGAGAGCGATAATGCCATCGTATACTCTTCCTTGGCTTCCGATACCGCTATTGTAATCAACGAGGAAGTGGGCAACATGCCTGCCATAACCAACAAATTGTACCGCTCCAAAGTGGCGGGCAACTCGTTTGGGGTAGGGGAGCCTATCGGTGCTTTGAACAGTGAGTTGCATACCGCCAATGGTAGCTACTCTGCCGATGGCAAGCTGTTCTTTTTTACCCGCTGCCAAACCAACGAGCAGTTGGTGAATATTTGCGCCATCTATGTAAGCAAGGTGAGCAACGGCCAATTCGAGGCTCCCGTAAAGCTATCGGAAAGCATCAACCGCAGCGGATATAGCAACACCCAGCCCGCGGCTGGCGTTTATAACAATCAGCCCGCTTTGTTCTTCGCCTCCAACCGCGACGGCGGCAAAGGCGGTTTTGACCTTTGGGCAGCGAACTATAACGAAGGCTCGCTATCTTTTGGCAACCCCGTGAACCTGAACGAACTGAACACCCCATGGGACGAGGTTTCACCTTTCTACCACACCCGTAGCAATACCCTGTATTTTAGCTCCAACGGGCATCCGGGCGTGGGCGGTTTGGATGTGTTCAGTACCAAGGAAAACGAAGATACCTGGGAGGTTCCCGTACACTTGGACAAGCCCATCAACTCCAGTGCCGATGATTGGTACTACAGCCTTAAGAAAGAAGGCTTGCAAGGTTTTGTGAGCAGCAACCGCGAGGGCAGCACCAGCCTATTGGCATCCACTACTAGCGAAGACATCTATGCCGTTAGCGTTAAGAAGACGGTGAACTACTATGGTTATGTTTACCAACTAGGAGACAGCAACGAAATTCCGCTAAAGGACGTAACCATCACCCTTTACGAGAAAAACAGCACTACCGGTAAGTTTGAGGAAGTAGTAGGATATAAGCCCACTTTCAATGCCCAGGGCCAGTTTAGCATTCCGCTGAAAGGAGGCAAGGACTATAAGTTGATTGCCACCAAACCCAAGTACCTAAGCGACAACCAGCAGGTAACGAAGGAGGAAATCAACCTAGTGGCCGACAATAAGAAGTTTATCACCTTCACGCTCGACAAGATTGAGAAAGACAAGGTGTACAAGCTCGACAACATTTACTACGACTACAACTCCGCCAACCTGCGCGACAGCTCGAAGGCGGTATTGGATGGCCTATTGGCTTTGTTGACCAACAACCCCAATATCGTAATCGAACTGAGTTCGCACACCGATAGCCGTGGTGGGGCCGACTACAACAAAACCTTGAGCCAGAAGCGCGCCGAAAGCTGCGTGAACTACCTGATTGAAAAAGGTATTGATGCCAAGCGGTTGATTGCCGTGGGTTATGGCGAAGGGAAACTACTGAACGAGTGCGGCGACAAAGCCAAATGCACCGAAGAGCAGCACCAAGTAAACCGCCGCACCGAGTTTAAGGTAGTGGGCGAGTTGGAAGAGGGCAATATTATTAAGCAGTAGCGTTCTAGTTAACCGGTTATCAGTTAATAGGTTAATCGGTGAGGATAGAAAGTATTAATTTGGTGGAGCAGCTTACAAAGCTGCTCCACTTTTTTTAACCAGTAACCAGTAACAAATAACAATGTACAAAAAGATATTGCTGCTCGGCTCGGGCGAACTGGGCAAAGAACTCGTGATTGCCGCCCAACGTTTGGGCCAATATGTGATAGCGGTGGACAGCTATGCCGATGCCCCGGCCATGCAGGTGGCGCATGGTTTTGAGGTAATCGATATGCTCAATGGCGATGCTTTGGATGCGGTAGTGGCCAAGCATCGGCCAGATATTATAGTGCCCGAGATAGAGGCCATCCGTACCGAGCGGTTTTACGATTATGAGCAACAAGGCATACAAGTAGTGCCCAGTGCCAAGGCGGCCAATTATACCATGAACCGCAAGGCCATTCGTGATTTGGCAGCGAAGGAACTTGGCTTAAAAACGGCTCGGTACACTTACGCCAAGAGTGCGGATGAACTGCAAGCTGCGGTGAAAGACATCGGTATACCTTGCGTGGTGAAACCCTTGATGTCGTCATCGGGCAAAGGGCAAAGCTACATTCGCAGCGAGGCCGACATACTGGCTGCTTGGGAAGCCGCGGCCGCCAAAGGCCGTGGGGATTACGGTGAAGTAATAGTGGAGGCGTTTATCAAGTTCGACTTGGAGATTACGCTGCTCACCGTTACGCAACGGCATGGCGAAACGTTGTTTTGTCCGCCCATTGGGCATCGGCAGGAGCGGGGCGACTACCAAGAAAGC
>CAYYZT010000420.1:2870-3209 GCA_964476015.1 uncultured Chitinophaga sp. | reverse complement strand
GTTACAATAGGGGCCACTTTCGCTTGGTGCTGAAAGCCTTGAAAGACCGTGGGCTGAAACTGGGCCACAAGCGTAAGGACGAGTATGTGAACAAGCTGATAGAAATAGAACGCAAAACCAACGACCGAAACGAGCGGCTGTTGGAAGAACTGTTGCGCTTCGCCTTAATTGAGGCCCGTAGCTGCGAACGTTTCCGCGTGTTGAGCACGGAACTGGAATCGGAAGAACTGCGCAAGTTTTACCATACTTTTATGGTGGCCGAAGCGGGTCACTACCGCTTGTTTCTAGACCTGGCCCGGGAATATATGCCCGAAGACGTGGTAAAGGCCCGTTGGCAGG
>CAYYZT010000420.1:2523-2860 GCA_964476015.1 uncultured Chitinophaga sp. | reverse complement strand
GGCGGCACCGAGATCGAGTCCTGGATGAGCGGCGACGCTCTCCGGGCAAGTCCGCGCAAGGAGGATATTGCCGCCCGCTGGCAGGAATATCTGGATGCCGAGGCAGAAATCATGCAACAATTGGAACTACGGGGCGATAGGGTGCATTGATACAATGGGAATTTTATGATGATGAACTCGAACGACAACAATTTCCGCACGCTTACCACCAAGGAGAAAGCCCTCCGCATCAACCTTGACCAAAGTATCTACGGTTCTTTTGCCGAAATAGGCGCGGGGCAAGAGATTGCGGCCAACTTCTTCAAGGCCGGCGGCGCGAGCGGAACGGTGGCCAAAA
>CAYYZT010000420.1:1256-2513 GCA_964476015.1 uncultured Chitinophaga sp. | reverse complement strand
GCAAGTGCAAACGCTATGTATGCGAAGACCGCTTGGGCACCATGTTGGAGCACGAATACGACCTGCTAAACCTGCGCTTGGAAGACCGTAAAGGTACCACGCGTTTTTTCTCCATGGCCGATACCGTGGAAACACTGAACTTTCAGCGTACCAACCGTGGCCAAGGCTGGGTGGGCCTGCGTTTCCAATTACAGCCCGACCAAGAGCCGAACGATTGCGTGATACACGTGGTGATGCACGACGTGGACCCCGTGGAGCAACAACAGGCACTGGGTATTGTGGGCGTTAACCTGCTGTACGGCTGCTATTTCCATTACAGCGACCCGGAACAATTGATCAACTCGTTGGTTGACAACCTGATACCCGGCCGTATAGAGGTGGACATGTTCCGCATCAGCGGCCCCGATTTTAAAGGGGTGGACAATAGGCTATTGGCCCTGAAGCTGGTGAAAAACGGCCTTACCAATGCCACCATGTTCGGCCCGCAAGGCAATGTATTGCAAACATCAGAAGTGCTGTACAAGAAGGAGGTATTGGTGCTGCGTGGCCGTTTCCGCCCCGTTACCAAGGTAAATATGGACATGCTTACCAAGGGTTTGGACCAGTTTCTACGCGAGCCGGGAGTAACCGAGGAAGACACCATCGTTATTACCGAGCTTACCCTGAGTGCCCTGCACGCCGAAGGAAAGATAGACGAGAAGGACTTTTTGGATAGGGTGGATATCCTTTGCTCCCTAGGCCAAACCGTGATGATATCTACCTTTAGGGAGTATTACAAACTGGTGCATTACATCGCTAGGGTTACGAAAACCAAGCACGTTGGCATCATCATAGGTGCCCTTACCATGCACAAGCTCTTCGATGGCAAGTATTACAGCGATTTGAAGGGCAATATATTGGAATCGTTCGGCATCCTCTTTGGCAACAATGCCAAGATGTTTGTGTACCCGGCCACCCAAACTGGTACCGATGAGTTGCTTACCTCCAAAAACTTCCAAGTGCCAGCCGAATTGGAGTACCTATACAAGCACCTGCAAGCCAACAACAAGATTGGCGATATAGAGCATGTTGACCGTGGGGTGCTGCACATCATATCAGACAAGGTGCTGGCGATGATAAAAGCCGCCGAGGATGGCTGGGAGGATATGGTACCAGGCAACGTGGAAGACATAATCAAGGACAAATGCCTTTTCGACTACCCTTGTAGCCTAGAGCAACGGAAGGAATTGGAGGAAAAAGAGCGAAAAAAGAAGGTTG
>CAYYZT010000420.1:0-1246 GCA_964476015.1 uncultured Chitinophaga sp. | reverse complement strand
GGTTGATCTCGGCATTTGAGCTAAAAAATCCTCTTTGCGGTATTTTACGATATAATTGCGCTATTTTATCTCAAAATTGAGACATAATAGCTCAAAAATGCCGCAAAAAATGTCTCAAAATGTCGCAATTTGGATAAAACTGATTTTCGGGCGAACTTTTTGCAACCGAGTTGCATTTATGGTGAATAACCCGCAACTTTGTAACCGAGATGAACGAACAGCAGCATAAAACCGAGGCATTACGTCCATACCACCGCATTACCAACCGTTTGGGCATGGCGTTTTCCATATTGTGTGCCATACACTGCCTAGCCACGCCGTTTTTGGCCGTATCGTTGCCGTTTTTGGGCAACTATTTCGAGCACAACCCCTGGATTGAGGTGATTCTACTGGGTAGCGGTCTTATTTTGGGCGGTGGCATTACCGTTCACAATTATATGAAGCACCACCATAACCTGCCGGTGTTGCTGGTAGTGTTGTCTGGTTTCGGTTTTCTTATTTTGGCCCACTTTTTCCACCACCATTGGCTAGAAACTCCCATTATCGTATTAGGGGCTTTGTTGGTATCTATCGGGCTGTATTTCAACCATAAATATGCCCACAACATTTGCAAAACCTGCAAAGTACCTCACGGGCATTGAGCCATTGCTCCTTTATTTACACTATTTCTTCCGCTTTTAATTGACGGGTCAGCAGCAAAGCGTTGCCCTCCGTATGTATCAGTACCCCTTGGGCACCGGGCGATAGGTCGGCGGCGTTGCCTTCATCGGTATCGATGTGCATTTCCAGTTTGAAATGCGGCGAAACCCTTACCAGCACGTTGCCAAAGGTAAGGCTGCGCTCGTTATTGGCAATGCGTACTTCCACTATATCCTTGTCTTTCACCCGTAACTGTTCGGCATCGGCGGGTGTCATGTGTATATGCCGCCAAGCACAGATAACGCCGTTTTGCAGCGTTATTTCCCCATAAGGCCCCACCAGTGTGCAGCCCGGTGTGTTCTCCGTTTTGCCCGATTCGCGTACCGGGGCATCTATGCCGAGGAAAAACTCGTCGGTACGGCTTATCTCCACTTGGTCTTGTGGTCGGGTAGGGCCGAGTATGCGCACCCGTTCTATGCGATTTTTGGGGCCAACCACGGTAACGGTTTCGTTGCAAGAGAACTGTCCCGGCTGCGACAGCGGGCCACGCTCCGTAAGCTGGTAGCCGGGGCCGAACAGCATTTCCACGGTTTCTTGCCGAAGGTGT
>CAYYZT010000419.1:0-3210 GCA_964476015.1 uncultured Chitinophaga sp. | reverse complement strand
CAAACACTGGGGTTTTGGTCCGCCATGAAGCTGATGGCGAACATCTTCAAACCCAGCGTAAGCCCGGCTACTTCATACTCTTTTATGCACATGCACGGGCAGTCTACCCTCACCATTGAAAACAAAGGCCCCCACCACGTGCAAGACGGGCTACAAATAGGCTATACCGTGGACGAAATGGTGGCCCGTGTGGAAGGCGTGTTGCGCAGCACGGGTTTGGTGGGCAACTTCGCCCCGCTGGTATATATGATAGGCCACGGTGCCAGCAGCGTGAACAACACGCACTATGCCGGGTACGACTGCGGTGCTTGCAGCGGCAGGCCGGGTTCGGTAAACGCCAGGGCTTTCAGCTATATGGCCAACCACCACGAGGTGCGGGCCAAGCTGGCCGAACGGGGCATCGTAATCCCGGCCGACACGGAATTTATCGGCGGCCTGCACGACACCACCCGCGACGAGATTGCTTTCTATGACGAGCTGGCACTTTCGCCCGCCAACCTGAAACTTCACGAACGCCACGTGGGCATCTTTACCGAAGCATTGCACCTTAATGCGAAGGAACGTTCCCGCCGCTTTGAGTCCATCAACAGCCTAAAGGCCCCCGCAACCATACACGAACAGGTAAAACGCCGCTCCGTATCGCTGTTCGAGCCACGGCCCGAGCTGAACCACGCCACCAACGCCTTGTGCATCGTGGCACGCCGCAGCCTTACCGACCGCTTGTTTTTGGATAGGCGGGCCTTCCTCAACTCCTACGATTACCGTGTGGACCCCGAAGGCAAATACCTGCTAAACATCCTCAACGCCGCCGCGCCCGTTTGCGGGGGCATCAATTTGGAGTATTATTTCTCCAGGGTGGATAACGAGAAGCTGGGAGCCGGAAGCAAGTTGCCGCACAACGTAATGGGCCTCATTGGCGTAGCGAATGGCTTTGAGGGCGACCTGCGGCCCGGCCTGCCGTTGCAGATGATTGAAGTACACGACCCGGTGAGGTTGTTGATGGTTGTGGAGCACTACCCCGAGGTGGTGCTGAACACCATACAGCAAAACCCGGCCACTTATGAGTGGTTCGATAAAAACTGGGTAACGCTGACGGTGCAGCACCCCGAATCCAACGAGCTGTACGTGTTCCGTAACGGCTCTTTCGAGCCTTACGAGCCGCTTACCCGGCAGTTGCAAACCATTAAGGATGTTACGCCTTTGGTGGAAAAGCACTTGGACAACCTTCCCATTTACGAACTTCAACCCAACTAACATGGACGCACTTTTGGCAATATTTATCCTCATCCCCTTGGTGGGCCTGCTCGTTAGTTTGCTGTTGCCCGCCAAAAACGAAAAACTCATTTCCGGCACAGCCTTTCTCACTGCCGGGCTGCAATTGCTCAGTACGTTGTGCTTTGCTGTTTACTGGGCGGTTTCCCGTTTCCCCAGGCTCAACACCAAGGAGCTATCGCTTTATACCACGGGCAATTACGAGTTTTTTGTGGATTTGTACTTTGACAAGGTAACGGCCACCTACCTGTTGGTGGGGGCTATCCTTACTTTCCTCATCGTTACCTACAGCCGTTATTACCTACACCGGGAGAAAGGCTACAAGCGGTTTTTCAACACCATCCTGTTGTTTTTTCTCGGCTACAACATCACCATCTTTTCCGGCAATTTCGAAACGTTGTTTATCGGTTGGGAAATATTGGGCGTGTCGTCGTTCCTGCTCATTGCCTTTTACCGCGACCGCTACCTGCCGGTTCGCAATGCCTACAAGGTGTTTTCCATCTACCGCTTGGGCGATATCGGCATGATACTGGCCATGTGGATGAGCCACCACCTGTGGCACCACAACGTAACCTTTGCCGAGCTGAACAACTACGCCGTGGTGGACCATGTGGTGAACAACCACCTGTATCTCGGCGTGTTTATATCGCTCATGATATTGCTTTCCGCGGCCGTAAAGTCAGCACAGGTGCCGTTTTCCTCTTGGCTGCCCCGCGCCATGGAAGGCCCCACGCCATCCAGTGCCATTTTCTATGGTTCGCTGGCGGTACATATGGGGGCTTTTATGCTGTTGCGCACCATCGAGTTTTGGGACCATATGATATGGATACGGGTGTTGATTGGCCTCCTGGGAGCCGCAACTGCCCTCTCCGCCACGTTTTCCGGCAGGGTGCAGTCGTCCATCAAGTCGCAGATTGCGTACTCCTCCGTGGCGCAGTTGGGCATCATCTTCATCGAGATTGCTTTGGGGCTGGAAGTGTTGGCACTGGTGCATTTCGCCAGTAATGCCTTCTTGCGGAGCTACCAGCTGCTGGTGTCGCCCTCGGTGGTGACGTACCTTATTCGAGAGAAGTTTTTTAACTACTTGCCCGACACCGAAAAGACTGATCCCCTTTGGCTTAAACGTTTGAAATACTCCATCTATATCTATAGCGTAAGGGAGTGGAATTTGGATAGCTTGATGTTCCGATACCTGTGGAACCCTTTTAAAAAGGCTGGTAAACTGTTTAGCTTTATGGGGCTGAAAACGGCTCTGGGACTCATTCCTGTGTTTGTCGCAGGGGTGTTTTTATACCACAACCAAGCCTTTTTGCCCCCTATGGTTTTGGCCTACCTGCCCACGGCCTTTGCCTTTGTCGGGCTGCTGCTTATCATTAGGGCATTTGCTGAACGGCAACGCCCCATAACTAGTTGGTTATTAATAGGTTTCGGGCATTTTTGGACGGCTTTGGCGGTGCTCTTCAACGAGGCTTTTGACTACTCGCATACGGCCATTTACCTAGGCGGGGTGGTGGTTTCGGGTATTTTGGGGCTGGTAGCGTTGCGGTTGCTGCTACAAAAGGAGCCCGGCACCACGCTCGATCGGTTCCATGGGCATAGTTTTGAGCACAACAAGCTCTCTATCTTGTTCTTGCTCAGCTGTTTAGGCATGGCGGGTTTTCCTATTACCACTACGTTCCTCGGGGAGGACTTGCTGTACAGCCACATCCATGTGGACCAGTTCTTTCTGGCCCTTTTCGTTTCTATGGGGTTCGTTTTCAACGGGTTAGCATTGATGCGGATGTATGCCCGGCTGTTCCTCGGGCCGCATGTGAAAACGTACCACGAGGTGGCCCTGCGCTCGTCGTGAAAAAGGTTGTTTTAGCTCAAAATGCGCTATTGCGGTATTTTTTTGAGCCATTTTTGAGCTATTATGTCTCAAAATTGCGGTAAAATGCC
>CAYYZT010000418.1:0-3212 GCA_964476015.1 uncultured Chitinophaga sp. | reverse complement strand
CGCGGGTTGGCTTATTTAGAGGTGGAAGTAGTAGGGCCGAACCGCGACCTGCACAGCGGCGTGTACGGCGGTGCGGTGGCCAACCCCATCAACATCTTGGCCAAGATGATAGCCTCCTTAACGGACGAAAACAACCATATTACCATCCCCGGCTTTTATGACGATGTGGTGGAATTGAGTGCCGAAGAACGTGCCAACATGGCCCGGGCACCCTTTAACTTGGACGAGTACAAAAAGCACTTGGACATTAACGACATACATGGCGAAACGGGCTATAGTACCCTCGAGCGTACCAGCATACGCCCTACTTTGGACGTGAACGGCATGTGGGGCGGCTACATTGGCGAAGGGGCCAAAACCGTGCTGCCCAGCAAGGCCAAGGCCAAAATAAGCATGCGCCTCGTCCCCAACCAAAACGACGACAAGATAACCCAGCTCTTTACCGATCACTTCAACCGCATTGCCCCGCCGTCGGTGAAGGTAACGGTAACGCCCCACCACGGCGGCAAACCGGTAGTAACGCCCACCGATTCCATCGCCTACAAGGCCGCGGAAGCCGCCTATGGCAAAACTTTCGGCAAAACGCCCATACCACAGCGCAGCGGGGGCAGCATACCCATCGTGGCATTGTTCGAAGAGGTATTGGGGCTGAAGTCGCTTATGATGGGCTTCGGATTGGACTCGGATGCCATCCACTCCCCGAACGAGCATTACGGGTTGTTCAATTTCTACAAAGGCATAGAAACCATTAGCGCATTTTATGGCGAATACGCCTCTTTGAGCAAAAATTAAGCTCAATACCATTTAGACTTTAAACGAGCATCACGGTTTGAATGTTAGGCTCCTACGGAGCTGCCAATACATTCGTTTAAAGGTGCTACAGATGTTGGGTCCCTATGGGACTGGTAGACAACTCCGTAGGAGTTCAACATCTGTAGAAAAGCAGAGAGAGAGAGAGAGAGAGAGAGAGAGAGATTGATAGCTCCGTAGGAGCCCAACATTGCTTTTAATACGGCTTTTAATGTCTAAATGGTATAAAACAGGCTCAAAATGCCTCAAAAAATAGCGCAAAATGCATGATAACAACGGCGGCCAAAATTTTGGCCGCCGTTGTTATAAACACCCGATTTCAACAAAATATTTTAATATCAGTCCAAGGCCACCCGGCTGAACCAAAGGGTACGTCCACCCTTGTCGCTACCGAAAAAGGTAAGCTTGTTGCCGTCTTTGCTAGGCAGTATAGGGAAACTGTTCTCTAAGTAGTATTTGTCGCCCTTGGCTTGGCCCAGGGTAAGGAAATCGCCCACGGTGCCGCCTGCCAGGTTTATCTTGCCGATGCGGGCATAATTGAGCTGGCGTGGCCTGTTGCCAGATTTGATGCCAGCCACCTCAAATATAAGCCAGTACATGTTCTTGTTGTCGCCAGAAGGGGTAAAGAGGCTTTCGGAGAAACTGGCCTGGGCGTATTTGTTGGTCTCTATCACATCCAGCCCGTATTGCGATTTCAGCTTGCCCTTGTTGTCGAAGTGGAACACGATAATGTCAGTGTACTGCCAACCATCGTCCTTAGGCTTGTAGTTTTGGCCATAGATAAGGATATCGCCGGTAGGTGCCAGCTCGAAGCCGCCTATCTGGAACTTCTTGCCGCTGTATGCCGGGGCTTTCTTTTGCGATGGCGGGGCTTGCAGCTTGGCCTCGAATTCGGCGAGGTTGGTGTTGGTGAGCCAAGCCACTTTGCCGCCCGCTATCTTCATCACCATAAAGTCGCTAAACTTGGTGGCGCTCATTTGGTCGGTGTAGTACTTGTCGTTGTTTTTGGAGTTTGCCGGGCCATAAAGGTACACCTCGTTGTCATTGGTAATGGAAATTTCGGCCACGTCCCAATAGCTGTTGAGCGATTTGAAGGGGATGCGTTCCTTCACCTTGCAATCAACCGAAGAGATACGCATGTAGGTAAAGTTCAGCGGGTCCGGGTCGCTGCCCTTTTTGCCCATGTTGGCCGGGGCAAAGAGTATGGCAAAGTCGCCGTCGGGCAGCAAACGGGTGCTCACCACGTGCTGCGGCTTGTCGAACTCAAACTTCTGCTCCGTTTTTATGGTAAGGTCTTTGGCGGAGATGCGCATGGTTACATATTCGTACTTCACCGTGCCTTCCTTGGCATCCTTCAGGTTTGGCACCACGCCGCACACCACTGTTACGTCGCCGGTGGCATCAATGTAGTTCTTTACGCCGCCCGTGTTAAGTGCCGTTAGCCAGCCCCAGCCGCCGTAGTAGGTTACTTGCGCGCTGGGTGCATCGCTGGCATAGGTAACCAAGGTAAGCTTGCGGCCCGAAGGGTCTTTGGGCTTCACCTTTTCGTTCACCTCGTAGTCGGTATAGTAGCCGCCGTTCAGCCAGTCGTATTTGCGTATAAAACGGCCTTTTTTCAGTACCAATTGGCCTACCAAGTTGTTTTCCACGGTAAGCAAATCGCCCGAAACTTCCTCGCCGCCGTAGTCGAACCACTTGTATTTGGTCCGTGCTTTTTCAAACTCCACCTCATCCTCTATCATTTCGATGAAGTTGAAGTCCTTATCGAATTTATACGTTTCGAAACGGCCTATTTTGGCGGTGCTCTTGGTTACATAGGTAAGGCTGTAGATGCCTTTGTCCTCGTCGTATTCCACGCCGCCCAAGTAGCCGCGCTTGGCCTTGCCAGATATGGTGTAGGTTTTTTCCAGTTCCACCTTTTGGGCGAAAGCGGGTGCCACCAGCGCGATACAGGCCAGTAGCATGAGTAGTTTGGTGATTGTTCTCATCGTTTTAGTTATAGGGGCTTTTATGGTTTTAAACGGCAATGGCCACTAGCGGCTTTTTGGAGCGATAACTATACCCCTCGATAAAACCGCACTGTATGGCGTACTTCACCAGCCCGATGGGGTTGCGCACGTGGGTTTTGTGGGAGATGTTTTTGCGGTGGGTTTCCACCGTGCGCACGCTAATGGTGAGGGTATCCGCTATTTCGGTGGAGGTTTTTTCGTCCACTATCAATTTCAGTACCTCAATCTCGCGGCGGGTAAGCTGTTGTTTCGATGGCATGGTTCGAGGGGTAGGTTTGGGGATGCGCGTTAACCGTTTGATTGTTAGGCTATAGGCCGCAACCAATGGCTAGGTAAATGTAGAAATTGCCTTATGCGTGGCTTATACAGGGTACTGGGTATTTTCCATACCTA
>CAYYZT010000417.1:0-3244 GCA_964476015.1 uncultured Chitinophaga sp. | reverse complement strand
CTTCCGCTAGGATTAGCCCTACAATTATTCCCAGCACGAGGTAGGCGGGCGGCATTATTTTAACGCAGAGGGCCTTATGAGCAAAGTTCACATCACGTTTGTTTCAGGTGAGCAAGCCGAATACAGCCCAGACCAGCTCAGCGCGATGCGGGAACAAGGCCAACTGCCCGAAGGGACGCAGTATTGGCAGGAAGGAATGCTCGACTGGCAGCCGATTGAGAATTATTTTGCAGTAGAGCAAGCTCTCTTTGATGAAGATATCTTTTCCGCGATCATTAAAGAGGAGACTGGTTTTTCTTACAAGAAAGATCCTCGACGACTGACCAAGTTTTTAATCGGCTTACTGTGGGCAGATGTTGGAATTGGAATTATTAGCGTTCTTAGCAGCGGTGCCCAGTTGCTTGACGATAGCGGTACTTTCGATGCCATCCTGTGCCTGGGTTGCGTTATCAAGGGCGAAACCGACCACGATATCTACATCAACAATGCCGTGGCACAGGGGCTTACCCAGCTTTCCCTTTCCCGAAAGCGGCCTTTCCTTTTCGGGCTGCTCACCCCCAATACCGAGCAGCAAGCCCTAGATAGGGCAGGAGGCAAGCACGGCAACAAAGGTGTGGAAGTAGCCGTGGCCGCCATCAAAATGGCAGAGCTGGCTAGGCAGTTGAGTTAGTGTTATGTATGCGTCTGGAGACGCACGCACAAGAACAGGCGCAACCATTACGCCCGCCTTACCTGCAAATAATTTCCCCTAGACCTGAGTACTATTACCTCCGCGCCCTTCTCCACCAACTCACCGTCGGTGGAGGCTTCGTAGCGTTCCCCGTTGATGGTGATGCGGCCCGTGGGGCGGAGGTCGGTGGCGGCGGTGCCATGCTGGCCCACCAAGGCTTCCAGTTCGCTTAGGGCACTGGTATAGCCCTCGCTTTCGGTTAGGCTATGCTCCAACGATAGTTTGCGGATGGCGCGGCTGCGGGCAATGCGCTCGTTGAACACGAGGAAGGCGATGATGGACACGGTGAGGATGACTGTAACCTGCAACACGGCCCGCGTAAGCTGGGTGCCGGTGGCAAAGGTGAAGTCGAAGCCGTTGATGTTGGCTACCAAGGAGAGGATAAGCGAGCCCACGATAAGGATGATGCCGCTGATGCCCACGATGCCGAAGCCGGGTATGACGAATATCTCCACCCCCAGCAAGACCACCCCGACAATGAAAACCAATATCTCCCAATGGGCGGCCAAGCCTTCCAAATACAGCGGGGCAAAGTACAACGTGGCGGCCAATATCGCTATGCCCAGCGGAAAGCCCACGCCGGGCGTTTGCATCTCCATATAGATGCCGCCGATGATGCCCAGCAGCAAAATAGAACTCACCACCGGGTGCATCAAGAAGCCGATAAGCTCTTCCAGCTTGCCCGGCACGTACTCCTTCATTTCGTAGTCGGCCATGCCTATTTTCTCCAATACCTCGTTGCGGGTGCTGGCTATGCCCTCCGCATAGCCGTATTTTAACGCCTCGGTGCTGGTAAAGGTGAGCGTGAAGCCCGAATCCACGATACCCGGTATCACAATGCGGTCGTCCACCATCGCCTCGGCAATAATCGGGTCGCGGCCATTGGTTTCGGCGGTACTGCGCATGGTGCTGCGCATATAGCTTTGGTACTTGTCCGGCATCTGCTTGCCGTCTTCGCCGCTCACCACGGTGGCCGCGCCTATGCTGGCACCGGGAGCCATATAAATGCTGTCGCACGCTATGGAAATAAGTGCCCCTGCCGATGCGGCGTTGTCGTTTATCCAAACGGCGGTGGGCACCTTGGCATTGATGAGCTTGTTGCGTATCTCGTCGGCCACGTCCACGCGGCCGCCAAAGGTGTTCAGCTCCATTACTATAAGGGTCGCGCCCCAGCTATCGGCCTCTTCCAAGGCTTTCTCCACCAAGCGGCCCGCTGCGGGCATTATCTCGTCGTTCAGTTTAAAGTAATATACCTTCTGCTTGCCGGGGAAGCCCGTGCCCACTGCCGAAGTATCCTTTACTATTGGGGTGATGTAGCCCGTGTCGGCGGCGGTGTTGGGCGTATCTTGCGCGCTAGCCAACAGGGGCAGCATGACCATAATGGTGAACACCCACAGGGGCAAAAGTTTGTAAAAGCTGGCTTTCATGTAATAAACGGCCCTTAATTTTGTTTGTTAATAGTATAAGTGTGTTCCAACCAAATTTAACCATTTTGAGCGAGATGATACGAGGGGCTATTTTAGGGGCGATGTTGTTGGTTGCGGGGCTATTGTGTGCCCAAGGCGGCAAAATAACGGTGGAGGGCAAACCTTACACCGTACACCAAGTAAAGCAGGGCGAGACTTTTTACTCCATTGCCCAAACTTACAAGATACAGGTGGACAGCCTGCGAACCGTGAACCGCCTTACCGATGTAATGGCTGCCATACGCCCCGGCGATATGCTGGTGGTGCCGCTGTACGCCACCAAACCCGAAAACCCTACGGTGCCCGTGGCCCCGGTGGTTGCGCCGCCCGTGGTGCCGCCAGCCAACAATACCAAGGGTAATACTACCCATACCGTGGTTACGGGCGAAACGCTCTATTCCGTGGCGCGGCTATACCCGCACACCACGGTGGCGGCCATCAAAGAGCTAAACCAACTGGAAGTGGAGGGATTGAGCATTGGGCAGGTATTGGTAATTCCAGCGGCCAACGCGCCCAAAACAGAGGCACCCAAGGTGGCCCCGCAGCCTGTTAAAACCACCGCCCCGGTGGATACGCAGGCCATCTATAAGCCTTCGGGCATACAATCAGTGTCGCCCACCGCTGCGCCCAACCCTGCCGATGCCGTGGTGAATGATATGGACGACAACGCCACCGTGGCCTCGTTCGATATGAAGATGTACGCCGATTTGGAGGGCAAGTTTAAGTCGCAGCCCGGCAAGTCGGAAACCATCAAGGGCACCGCCATCTGGATGGACGACCCCTCGCACGAAAACCAATACCGCTTTTACGCCATGCACAAAACCGCCCCCGTGGGCACCGTGCTAAAAGTGAAAAACCTGATGAACGGCCGCGAGGTGTACGTAAAGGTTATCGGCAAGCTGGCCAGCAACAAAAGCAACGAAACCATCATCGTAAAAGTATCCGGTGGCGCGGCGCGATACCTCAACGTGCTGGACGACAGGTTTATGGTGGAAATGACGGCGGTGCGGTAGGCTTGAAACATAGCTGCCTTTAATAAAGCCGTACA
>CAYYZT010000416.1:0-3246 GCA_964476015.1 uncultured Chitinophaga sp. | reverse complement strand
GCATGACCTGCTCCGTACCGCTTGGAAGATGAGGTTCAACGAGCAACTGGCCCAGTACGAAAAAGCCTTCAACCTAAAATCCCAGCCACCCGCCAGTGCCGAAACCGGCGATGTAGTGTTCTTCTGGCAGAACGGCCTTGGGCCCGTAAAAGCAGAGTGGGCCTTGAGTTTCACCGTTATCCCAGGGGAGGGCGGGGCCTTGACTTTGAAGAACGAGGAACTGGATTTGATCATTCCCTTCCCTGCCGAAAACCTTGGAAAAGAAGAGAAACAGGGCCTTTTGAATACCCGCATCGTTAGGGTAGTGGTGCCTAAGTTTGTTGAGCGGGTGCCGCTGTATCGCAGTGCCAGCCTCATTTTCAACGATAAAAAGTATCCGCTGGACAAGGCCGAGGACATTAACGCCATTGCCATACAGAACCTCCGCGACCGCATCATGAGGGAGATAGCCGAGGCTGTAACCCGCACTGCGCTTAAGTTAGCGGCTTCTGAGGCGGCCCGTACCAAAAACGAGGGGCTGGGCCTGGCCCTTAACCTGGCCAGTGCCATTAGCGAACAGGCCGATACCCGAAACTGGCAAACGCTGCCCCATGACATCTTCTATACCCGCCTTTCTTTGCCGCCCGGCACCCATAACCTTACCCTGGAAACCGTTGGCCCTGGCGGAAACGTACGCCAGCAGCCGGTTTCGGTAACGGTGAGGAAAGGAAAGACGGCTTTTGTTACCTTCAGCAGCTTGGAAACGGTGAACAAACCGCGCGAAGGTATCTGGGGCAATTAAGCATTTCTACCGGAAACCCAAACCAAACCCATGGGTTTTAGTTTTGCGCTATTCATGCATTTTTGCGACATTTTTTGAGGCATTTTTACGATAAAAACAGCCCTTTTACCTCAATTTTGAGCTATTGCGGTATAGTTTGCGGCATAGTTGGGCTATCCGTATTCACCCTAAACAAAAATGCCCCCCGAAGTTGTCGGGGGGCATTTTTTATTGCAATGAAACTTTGGATTACTTGCTCAGCACGATGCGTTGAACGTTCATTTGTCCGGCATATTGGATGCGGGCGTAGTACACACCGGCGGCCATGCTGCTCAGGTCAAAACTGTGGTTCACGGTAAGGCTGCTGTCAAAGCTGTTGGCCAATACCTTCTCGCCGATGGCATTGTACCACTCCACTACCACGGCCTCTGGTTGGGCCAAGGTAAGGCTCATGTTCACTTTGCCTTCGGTAGGGTTCGGGTACAGGTTCAGGCTCACAATCAAACCAACGTTGTTGATGCTTGTGTACTCGCTTACCGTGGTGGTGCCCACTGCGGTACAGCCGTTGGCATCGGTAGCCGTTACGGTGTAGGTGCCCGGGGCCAAGCCGCTCAGGTTGCTGCCGGTGCCGCCGTTGCTCCAAGTGTAGCCAATCAAGCCCGTGCCGCCGGTTGAGCTGGCGGTAGCGGTGCCGTTGTTGGCATCGGTAGCGGTTTCGTGGGTGGCGTTAACGGTCAAGCTTATGGCGGTGGCCTCGCTTACCACCAAGTTGGCGGCAGTAGCGGTACAGCCGTTGGCATCGGTAACAATAACGCTGTAAGTGCCCGCGCCCACACCGGTAAGGTTCTGGTTGCTGGTGCTGTTGCTCCAAGCATAGCTATAGTTGCCGGCACCGCCGCTTACGGTAATGTTGATGGCACCGTTGCTGCCGCCGTTGCAATTGGCGCTTACAGGCGTAGCGGTAATGTTGATGGTGCTAGCGGTGCCCACGTTGCCGCTGGCGGTAGCGGTACAGCCGCTGGCGTCGGTTACGGTTACGTTATAGTTTCCGGCAGCCAAGCCGGTAGCGGTGGCACCGGAGCCTTGCGGGTTCCAGTTATAGGTAAGCGGAGCAGTGCCGCCCACCACGTTTACGGTAGCAGTACCATCGTTTACACCTTGGCAAGATGTAGGAGTGGTAGACAGGCTGGCCGTGAAACCGCTTGCGGCAGCTACGGTGGCCACGCCCGTTACGGTGCAGCCGTTGGCATCGCTAACGGTTACGGTGTAGGTGCCCGCTGCAAGGTTGCTTACCGTAGCACCCGAGCCTGATGGCCATTGGTAGCTCAACGTGCCCGTGCCGCCGGTTGCGTTGGCGGTGGCGGTGCCGTTGCTGCCACCGGCGCAGCTTACTGGCGTGGTGGTGGTGGTAACGGTAATCAAGTTAGGCTGCGATACCGTGGCGGTGCTTGTGGCGGTACAGCCGTTGGCATCGGTAACGGTTACGGTATAGTTACCGGCCAATAAGCCAGTAGCGGTAGCCGTGTTTTGTATGGGCGATGTGCTCCAAGTGTAGCTCAGTGTACCAGTACCGCCGGTGGCGTTTACCGTAGCAGTACCGTTTTGGCCACCAAAGCAGCTTACGTCGGCCACGGTGGTGGTGGTGGTAATGGCGCTAGGCTCGGCAATGGTTACGCTTTGCGTAGCGGTACAGCCGTTGGCATCGGTAGCCGTTACAATATAGTTGCCGGCAGCCAAACCACTGGCGGTAGGGCCGTTTTGGACTGGGGTGGTGTTCCAGGCATAACCGAACGCACCTGTGCCGCCCGTGGCATTTACCGTGGCCGAACCGTTGGTGCCGCCGTTGCAAGTAACATCGTTTTTGTTGATGCTAAGGTTGATAACGGCAGGTTGGGTAACGGTGATGGTAAAGTTGCGAGAGCAGCCTTGGTTGTCCTGTAGTTGCAGTATATAGGCACCAGCACTTAAACCGGTAAGGTTTTGCCCGCTTTGCGGCGGGGAGGTAAGCCAAGTATAGGTGTAGCCGCCGTTGCCGCCAGTACCTATTACCGATACCACGCCGTTGCTGCCACCGGGGCAGGTTACGTTGGTTTGGGTAAGCTGTATGCCTAGGGTATCAGGCTGGGCCACGGTGGTTGCGGTTATGGCGCGGCAACCGGTATTGTTGTCCAGCACGGTAATGGTGTAAGTGCCAGCGGTAAGGTTGTTGGCCGTGTTGCCAGTGCTGGCGTTAGGGCTCCAGGTATAGCTAAAGTTGCCAGAGCCGCCGCTTGGTGTTACCACGACGGTACCGTTGTTGCCGCCCCAGCAAGTTACTGGGCTGCTTACCGAGGTAGCGGTATGTGCGCCGGGCTCGGTTACTGTGCCGCTGCCAGTGGCCGTGCAGCCGCCGTTGTCGGTAATGGTTACGCTATATATACCCGCGCCCAAGCCAGTTGCGGTGGCCGCATTCTGTGCGGGGGTGGTGCCCCATACATAGGTATAAG
>CAYYZT010000415.1:2888-3256 GCA_964476015.1 uncultured Chitinophaga sp. | reverse complement strand
GAACAGAAACGGCCCCTCGGTAATTTTAAACTTGCTAATATTAGTTAGAAGTGAAAGTGCAGCTATCAGCGCTACCACCTACGGTGATGGTGTAGGTGATGGTGGTTACGCCGCCAGTACGGGTAGCAGAACCAGAGATGGTGCCAGTACCGAAAGATTGGCTAGCGATAGTGATGCCACCATCAGCGTTTACGGTACCGTTGGTAATCAAACCAGCATCGTAAAGGTTAGAGATGGTAACAGTACCATCAGTAGCACCGGCAGCAATGGTTACGGCGTAGATATCGGTGCTGTTAGAGCAGCTTTCGTTGCCGTTGAAGCTACCCAAGAATTTAGCGCGAACCAAAGTGTTGCAATCAGAACCTTCA
>CAYYZT010000415.1:1004-2878 GCA_964476015.1 uncultured Chitinophaga sp. | reverse complement strand
ATAACGCCACATGCGATAAATGCCGCAGCCAGAGTTTTGATAGAGAATACGTTTTTCATGTTAATAATGGTTTAGATGGTTTATCAATGGATGATAGTGTCGCAAATCTAATAAAAATAGTCGATGCAAAAACAAATCCGTAATTAACATTTCGCTAACATGGCAGTGTGAACTGGCCATTTTTCTACATCCCGCCTTGTTTAGCACGTGCTTTGCCAATTGTTTAGACCTCCAAATATACCTATGGCAACAATGTATTCTATTGAACACAGGGTGGAAAGCAATTTTGTAAACTTTTATTAACTTTACCCGCTACGATTTATTGTGCAATCTATTGGATCTGACGGAAAAAAACTATAGGATGGGTATCAAAAACTTTCTACTCGCATTCCTGACAACGACATCGCTATTACTTTGCTTTGCTCCCCAAGCCCGGGCTTCGCACTCCATGGGTGCGGATATTTTTTATGAGTGCGTGGGGCGGGATTCTTTTCGCATAACGCTCAACTTTTATAGGGACTGCAATGGTACCACGGCCCCAACCACGGCATCTATTGGCATTACCAATACCTGTACCGGGCAAAGCAGTACCGTAAATGCTGCCCGAACGGCCCTTATATTGCCGGATAGCATAGCCAACGGAAGCGAGGTATCGGCACTGTGCGGTGCGCAGATACAAAACAGCCGATGCAACGGCGGCAGCCTGCCCGGCGTGCAGCAGTACCAATATAGCTTTTTATGGCTGCCGAACGCCGAATCCGCCAACTGGCGGATTTCGTATGACCTGAACGCCCGCAACGCCCAGGTGCAGACTTTGCAAAACCCAGGGGGTACCGATATGTATATCGAGACCTTTATCAACAATACCACCCACCCTACCCTTGGCAAAATATGCAACAACTCGCCTAGGTTTACTACCCGCCCGGTTCCATATTTCTGTTATCAAGATACCATCTTTTACAACCACGGAACCATAGACGCAGACGGCGACTCTTTGGTTTACACCTCGGTTCAGCCGCTTTCTAACCCCAACACGGTGGTACCATACGTAGCCGGTTTCTCGGTAAGCAACCCGCTAACCACCAACAACACCTTTACCTTCAATAGCCAAACGGGCCAAATGTACTTTGTGCCGCAACAGGCCCAGGTGGGGGTTATCGCCGTTCGGGTTGACGAGTACCGAAACGGTATACTGATAGGCTCTACCATGCGCGACATACAGGTAGTGGTGCTGGGCCCGCCGTTGTGCAACCCGCCATATCCGCAACTGGATGTTGATGGCATCGATTCCAGCACCGTAAACGGCGGGGTGTACTGAGGCCCTAATAATATAGAAGCTTGCCCGGGCGACACCGTGCGTTTCGACATTAAGTTTCAAGGCCAAAACATTACGGCAACCTCCAATGCGGGTGTAGCACTCACTGGTGCAACCTTCGACACCATCCGCATTACCCCGGATTTTGTACTGGGCCGCTTCAGTTGGATAACCACCTCTTCCGATACAGGTATCAACAACTTCTCCATTACCTATGGCACTGCCAACTCTTGCCCTATCGAGCGCAGCGCTTCGCAAACCATAACCATAACGGTACTTGCCGGCACCAACGCCGGGCCCGACCGTACCTATTGTACCGAGGGCCAGCCCGTGCAGCTATCTGCCACTGGCGGCAGCACGTTTACGTGGTCGCCCGCGGCAGGCTTGTCCAGCACCACCATACAGCGCCCGTTGGCAACGCCTACCGTTACCACCGACTATATAGTACAGAGCGACCTGAGCACCCGGTGTAAAAACCGCGACACCGTAAGGGTGGTAGTGGTGCCGAATTTTGCGTTCAACATTGCCCCTATTGACGACACGGTGGAGATTTGCCGCA
>CAYYZT010000415.1:0-994 GCA_964476015.1 uncultured Chitinophaga sp. | reverse complement strand
TGGTTTTTTTGGATGTAAATACCGACCCGGCCTCTGGCCCGTACACCTTTGTTTGGGGCCCTAGCACAGGTTTAACCAACGACACCATCCGCAACCCGGTAGCATCGCCTTTGCTGCCCACTACTTATGTAACGGCGGTAACTAGCAATGCAGGCTGTACGCTACGCGACACCGTACATGTAAAAGTAGTAGGGGTTGGTGCCCAAGTACTCATCACGCCCGAACAAGTAACCGTTTGCCCCGGCCAACCGATACAGCTTAACACCGAAGTTCGCCCGGTAACCTGCGGCCCATCTTTGGGCACGGGCAGTTGCGGGCCGGGCAACACGCCCACCCCGCGCACCTATGGCACCGGCACCACTACATCCTCCGTTACCCCGTTTGCGGGCGGCAGCACCGATGGGCGCTACCAAGTGCTTTACCGTGCTTCGCTGTTGCAAGCACAAGGCTTTACGGCGGGCACCATCATCAGGATGCAACTGAACGTGGGTGCCAAGGCCAGCAACGCGGTTTATAAAAACATGCGCATCCGCATTGGTTGTACCGATGCCACGCAGCTTACCCGCCAAGATTGGTTGCCTACCACTGCCGAAGTATTCAACTCGGCCAACTTCCTTACCACGGCCGGCCTCAACAACTTTACCTTTAGCCAACCTTATGATTGGGATGGCGTATCGAACCTTGTAATCGAGTTCTGCTTCGGCGACTCAACCTTTACCAACGCGGGCGGAAACGACCTGTTGGTTTCCAGTTCGGTGCCTTACGCCGCTTCCATGGGGGCGGTAAGCACCACCAGCAACGGCGGTTGCAGCTTGTCTGCCACGGCCATTCCGCTGGCGCAACCGGTTACCCAAGTGCCGAACCTCGTTTTCTTTATCTGCGCCGCCAACATGCCCACCTATACCTATAGCTGGACCCCGACCGCTGGCCTTTCTACCACCACCGGCCCGAACCCGACCGTTACCACCAACGTGCCTACCGTATATACCTTAAC
>CAYYZT010000414.1:0-3262 GCA_964476015.1 uncultured Chitinophaga sp. | reverse complement strand
CGCCGGTAACGGCCAAGGCCACTCCGCCATCAAAGCCGCCATAGCACGATACATCCGTAGGGGTTGCGGCCAAGCCTAAAACAACGGGTTCGGTTACCACCAAGCCGTTCAAACCTACCGTACATCCGTTAAAATCGGTAACGAGCACATCATAGGTTCCCGCTACTAAGTTGGTTGCACTGGGGTTGGAGGTGCTGTTGGACCATGCATAAGTGTACGGCGGGCGGCCACCTGCAATAGTAACATCGATACGCCCATCCGAAAAGCCGTTGCAGCTTACCTGGGTAATAGCCGGGGTAGCTACCATAGCCGGGGGCTGGTTGATGGTAAAGCTAAACTGGTCGGTACAGCCGTTGCCATCCGTAATGGTTACGCCATAAGTGCCAGCGGCCAAGTTTCGGGCGGTATCGGTATTTTGTGGGGGCACGGTGTTCCATATAATATTAAACGGAGGCTGCCCACCCGAAGGCACGGCCCAAGCCTTTCCGTCGGCGGCACCACTGCAGCTCAAATCTTGCGAACCGGTACTGGTGCTAAAGCTGGGGCGGCTCACCACGGTAGCGGTGGCCGTTGCCATACATCCGTTGGGGTCGGTTACCATTACGGTATAGGGGCCCGGGGGCAGGTTGGTGGCCGTGGCCGTGTTTTGCGGCGGCACGCTGTTCCAGCTATAGCTATATTGGCCCGTACCCCCTGTGGCTACCGCATAGGCATTGCCGCTGCCCGTTGCGCCGCAGTTGGCAGTGTCGGCGGTAGCGGTTGCGGTAAGTACCGGAGGCTCCGTAATGGTAATGGAAGCCGTATCGGCGCAGCCGGCCAAGCCCGTGGCTATTACCTCGTAAACGCCCGGTGCTAGGTTGAAGGCCGTATCGCTGTTCTGCGGCGGCACGGTGTTCCACACATAGGTAAAGCTGGCATTGCCGCTCACTACCCACGCCTTGCCGTCGCCAATGCCGTTGCAGCTTACGTCGCGCTTACCAAGGGTAATGTTTAGGTTGCTGCCCGCGCTTACGTTTACCGTAATGGTATCGGCGCACCCGGCAGTGCCCGTGCCAATAACCTGATACGTGCCCGTGGTAAGGGCGAAAGCGGTATCGCCGGTTTGCGGCGGCACGGTATTCCAAGTATAGGTAAGGGCGGGACTGGCGTTTAGCACCCACGCCTTGCCGTCGGCCGCGCCGGGGCAGGTTTCGTTGCTGCTGTTGCCGGTAATGTTAAGGCCGGCACCGCTGTTTACAATAACGGTGGTAATGGCTTGGCAGCCTACGGCATCCGTTACGGTTACGTTTACCGAACCAGCGCACAGGCTTCTGGCCGTGTCTATACTGCTGCCGCTGCCCCAAGCATAAGTATAGGGGGCGGTACCGCCCTGCCCTTGGGCAGTGGCAAGCCCATCGCAAGCACCCGGGCACGATTCGTCGAACTTGGTGATGATGGGCTGCTGGCAGCATTGCAATATGGCACTAAATACAAATGTGGGCGTTACGTTGCAGGTATTATTGTTCCAAGAGCCGGTTTGCCCGTCGGCAAATGGCCGCACCCGCACACTCAAATCGGGGTTGGCACTGCTACAGTTTATATTGGGCACGGTAGCCCGCCAGCAGAATGTCCAGCTAGAGCAGCCCGTTCTTTTCTGGTCGCCGAAGTTGTTGCCGGGGTTGTTGTCATAAGGAAACTTGTCATAAAAGAAACCAGGACCCACGGTCATGCCCGTGTTGCTACTGGTAACGGAGTTGTACCAGCCCCAACGGCCGGTATTGTCGCAAGAGGTGGCTCCGCTAACGGGGGTAACGCTACCGCCCCATCCGGCACCCATGAGTACCTGCAAGCCGTGGAACCAGTTGGTGCCAAGCTCGTTGTAATCCGATACGGTATAGCAAAAGGTAATTACCTGGCCCGGATAGTAGCTGCCGTTTACCGGCTGTGGGCTTGCCGTCATGGAAGATTGTACCACGCACAGGTTCGGGTTGTTGCGCGCGGTAAGGCAAAGGTTGAAAGTGCCCTGCGCCCCGGCTGCATTGCCGCTTACTTGTATATAATAGGTTTGCCCACCGGCCAAGGGCTGTATGGTAACGTTGTTGATGCCGCCCGCGCCGCCGGTGGCGCAGCCAAAGCCAGAGAGGGAGCCGCAAGCGCCCCTATAAATGGCGATGCTGTAGCTTGGCAAAGAGCCGGTAAGGGTTACGCGTATTTCGTTGGAGGTAGCGGGGGTGGTAAAGGTGTACCATACATCGTCAGCCGAGCCGGGCGTGGCCGAGCCTGCCGTGCAGATGTTTTGGAAAGGGTAAGGGTACTCTGGGTTGGCACCCACGTTGGTGCCCTGCCTACAGCTTTGCGAACCCAATGGCAGCGTGCCCAAACTGATGGCGTTTTGGCAAAAGTCGTTTGCCGGTTGGGCCAAAAGGGCCAAACTGCCGAAGAAGAGCACCGTGAGGAGACTGGCTATCTTTTTCATTGGTTGGCTTTTTTGGCGTCCTCAATCATCTCCAGCTTTCTATCGCCGGAGGCGGGGTCTTTCCGCACATGCTCCATCACGTAGCCATCAGGGTGCAGTATAAATATGTTTCGTTGCTTGTGGTAGGCGGGCGTTAGGACGGTCATATCGCAGGCATAGCCTAGGTATTGCATTTCCTTTACGGAAAGCAGTTCCACGGTACTACCGTCTTCAAAAGCAAGCGTTACCCGCTCGTCCATCTTGCGGTAATTATCGAAACGGCACTTGTCCAAAGCCTTTACCAGAAGGGCCTTGTCATAACTAGCTACGTGGGTAACTACATAGCCCCCGGCATTCTGCGCAAACGTGCACAGCGCGCCAAAGGCCATAAATACGGCCAAAAGCACTAACTTCTTCATTTCGGATTGTCGTTTATCGGGTATGCTGAGGGGCGGGATCAACAGCTTATCCATGTTCTAACCACTAAATATAGCGGTAACGAAGTGTTATTCCAAATTTAATTCTTCTAATGCGATACGTTTTTTGCATGAAACCCAAGGGAATAGAGCAAGAGGTGTGCATAAAAAGGAAGATAGGTGAAAACGTAATACCTTAAAATGGTTAATTCTTTCCTTTGGCAATGGCACCGTAAATTTACATTCCCGATGTACGATATTTTCGCCGACATTATTTTGCCCCTTAAGCTGCACGGTACCTTTACTTATAAAGTGCCCGTGGAGTTTGCCCGTGCCATTAAGCCCGGCCACCGGGTGGTGGTGCAGTTTGGCCGCCAACAGAAAATGTACACCGCCATTGTGGCCCGCCTGC
>CAYYZT010000413.1:1158-3264 GCA_964476015.1 uncultured Chitinophaga sp. | reverse complement strand
AGCCGCCGTATTATGGGCAAGGCTTCCTTTGCCGAACTCCAAGACAGTAGCGGCCGCATCCAGATTTACATCAACCGCGACGAGATTTGCCCCGGCGAAGACAAGGAGCTGTACAATACCGTTTTCAAGAAATTGCTCGATATCGGCGACTTTATCGGCATCAAGGGTCACGTGTTCGTTACCCAAGTGGGCGAGATAAGCGTTCACGTAGAGGAGCTTACCGTATTGGCCAAGAGCCTGCGCCCCCTGCCCATCGTAAAGAAAGACGAGCAAGGAAACATACACGATGCGTTTACCGACCCCGAACTGCGCTACCGCATGCGCTACGTGGATTTGGTAGTGAACGAGCAGGTGAAGGATACTTTCCTGAAGCGTACCAAGCTGATGAACTCCATGCGCCAGTTTTTTAACGATCACGGCTACCTGGAGGTGGACACGCCCGTGCTGCAAAGCATACCGGGCGGCGCGGCGGCACGCCCGTTTGTTACGCACCACAACGCGCTGGACATTCCGCTATACCTGCGTATCGCCAACGAACTATACCTGAAACGTTTGATAGTGGGCGGCTTCGACGGGGTTTACGAGTTTAGCCGCAATTTCCGCAACGAGGGTATGGACCGCACCCACAACCCGGAGTTTACGGCCATGGAAATTTATGTGGCCTACAAGGATTATAACTGGATGATGGCCTTTACCGAGCGGTTGTTGGAGAAAGTGGCTATGGACCTGCACGGCACCACCGAAGTGCCCTTTGGCGATAATGTGCTCAACTTCAAGGCTCCTTACCCGCGCCTTACCATGTACGAGGCCATCGAGAAATTCACGGGTATCGACATCAGCCAAATGGACGAGGCCGAACTGCGCGTTACCTGCCGCAAACAGGGCGTGGAGGTAGACGAGACCATGGGCCGTGGCAAGTTGATTGACGAACTGTTTGGCGAGAAATGCGAGGGCAACTTCATCCAGCCCACGTTTATCATCGACTTCCCCGTGGAGATGTCGCCCCTGTGCAAAAAGCACCGCACCAACCCGCAATTGGCCGAGCGTTTTGAGCTGATGGTGAACGGCAAGGAGATAGCCAACGCCTATAGCGAGCTGAACGACCCGATAGACCAGCGCGAACGTTTCTTGGAGCAAATGCGTTTGGCCGACCGTGGCGACGATGAGGCCATGACCATCGACCACGATTTCCTTCGCGCCTTGGAGTACGGTATGCCGCCCACCTCGGGCCTCGGCATCGGCATCGACCGCCTCACCATGTTCATGACCAACCAAAACACCATACAAGAAGTGCTGTTCTTCCCTCAAATGCGCCCAGAAAAGGCGCATTCATGAGCACCTTTAAAAATAAGTAGCTAGCGAATAAATGAGACCCGAAAGGTAGTTTTATACGGAACGGTGAATATGGTTAAGCGTTGGGGTTTAGCTACCAATTAGCATTTTTCGAAACCATTACCACTATAAATACCACCACGGCACCAAGCATTACATTGGCTATATCTTCCATGCCCAATGCGGAATCAAATTCTTTAAACATTGGCTTTGGCTCTTTTGGGGGTTTGAATAGCATGTTATAGCCCTTTCTTATCAAAAGGCCAATGCCACCGAGGAGGTACCTAACTATTACTGGGAATATTATTTCCGCTATAAAAACCATACCCTTACAAGTTATGGTTTATCCAACATTACCGCAACCCATCCAACGCCCGCTCCACCACGGCTATGGCTTCCAACACTTCGGTTTCGGTAATATCCTTGCCTAGGCTAAAGCGGATGGAGTTGTAGGCCAGTTCGTCGCCAATGCCCATAGCCTTGAGCACATAGGAAGGCTGCATCAACGCCGAGGTACAGGCCGAGCCGGAGGAGACGGCCAATTCATTTTCAGCAAGGTGTTTTAGTAGCGAGCCGGGCCTGATGCCGCCAAACGAGATATTACTGGTGTTGGGCAGCCGCAACGTTGGGTGGCCGTTGAGGTACGTATCGGGCAAGGCCAAAAGGCGGGTCTCCAACAGAGTTCTTAAAGCAAGGGTCTGTTGCTGATATGGGGCCAATTCCAGCCTTGCCAGTTCGGCGGCCATGCCCAGCCCCACAATACCCGGCACGTTG
>CAYYZT010000413.1:0-1148 GCA_964476015.1 uncultured Chitinophaga sp. | reverse complement strand
CGGGGTCAGCGTGAGCCGGTCGACGATGCCCGCCCTCGTGCCCGCCGCCTTCCACTAGCGGCAAGGGCCGTACCCGTGGGCCACGACGGCGCAGGTAGATGGCGCCTACACCCTTGGGGCCGTATAGCTTGTGGGCACTTATGGGTGCTATGTCAATGCCCAGTGCCTGCACATCCACGGGCAGTTTGCTAGCGGCTTGGGTAATGTCGCTCATAAATATGATGCCCTGCTCCTTGCATAGCTTGCCTATTTCGGCCACGGGCTGTATTACGCCCGTCTCGTTATTGGCCATCATTACGCATACCAATATGGTTTGCGGGGTAATGGCCTGCTCCAGTTCGGCCAGATCAATCAACCCGCTTTCGTCAACCGGTAGATAGGTGATGCTGGCACCGTGCCTTTCCAGGCTTTGGCATACATCCAGCACGGCCTTGTGCTCCGTGGCCACGGTTACAATAGGGTTGCCCTTGCTTTGGTAAGCCTCGTAAACCCCCTTCAGGGCAAAGTTGATGCTCTCCGTGGCCCCGGAGGTAAACGTTATTTCCGCTGGCTCGCAGTGCAGCAGTGCCGCTACCCTTTCGCGGGCCAATGCCACGGCATCGGCGGCCACCCAGCCATATCGGTGGGCCGTGCTGGCGGCGTTGCCGAACTTCTGTGAAAAGTAGGGCAGCATGGCTTCCAACACGTGTGAATCAACGGGGGTAGTGGCGTTATGGTCGAGGTAGGGCACTTTGTAGTATCAAGTAGTGAGCCTGCCTGACGGTAGGCAGGTATAAAGACTTAGGGATAAAGCTATCAAAATTAGGGCATGCTAACTACATTCACTAGATACAAGCTTCTACAACGGTATAGCAGTGTGGCGGCGGTTGAGGCAAAGGCATGCATAAGCCATTGTTTATTCCCATCCCGTCTTGGCCGTCGGACCACAGTGGTTTGGCGGTCTAATTATCAGCTTCCTGCTCCCGAGTGCCCAAAAACCAGCTATACCCTTCTATTGTTTCGTACTCCAACGGTACCGACTTGAGCTTGGCCACACGGGAGGATATATCCACGGATCGCTGGTCGGCCCTGATAACTTTCCCCGTTCTTTTACCTTGGTCGTTCTTTTCGAAATAGATGTATTCCAAGGTGTCCACTTTATCCCCGTT
>CAYYZT010000412.1:0-3265 GCA_964476015.1 uncultured Chitinophaga sp. | reverse complement strand
CTGGTACACGAAAACGAATACGGCATGCGTTTCGAAAACGAGCACAACGTAATGCTGTTCGAATCGAGCAAAGGCACCAAGTATAAGGTGATACCATTGGCAGGTTTCGCGGCGCGCCGTATAGTTGATTTTATGGCCGAGAAAGGCGGACCGCAAAACGTGAAACAGGGAGACCTTATCAGTGTTATCAAACTCGGTAGCCAAGTAACCGTTATTTTCCCCGAAGGCGTGGAAGTGCTGGTAAAACCTGGTGACAGGGTGATTGACGGCGAAACGATATTGGCGAAAGAAAGGCCATAGTTTCCGTGCGTTTTTCCGTGTACTCCTTGGTTTTTTGCCACGGAAAGCACGGAGCATATGGAAAATTACGACCTCCTGTTTTTCTCCATACTGCCGAAATGGAAGCGGAAAAACCCTGTGGCAAACTGGAAGTAATCCCTACGGGAAATAAAGTAGCTCAACATATCCGCAGTGCCCACGCCCACTTCGTAGCCGTGCTTTTTGCCTACGAACACGTTGATATAGGTGGGCATCACCACCCGAACTTCGCTAAACGACAACCCGGTGCGGAAAAACAAGCGGTCCCAGCCGTTTATTTCGGCACCGATACCCATTACCGGGCCCACAAAGTTTTTGGGCGATACATTGAGCGGCACTAGCAAATCAAAATACGGTGTTATGCGCGGATGGGCTTGGTAAGAGGCCCCAACTATAAGCTTGGCCGGCAGCCACTCTATGTTTTTCTCCCGGCCACGATAATAGAAAATGCCGTCGCTTATCAACTCATCGAACGCTGCTTCCAAGCCGTTCTCCAAATTGATGTTTTCCCCGAGGTTTTCTTTGATCATCACTGGGTTTACGGGCCAGCGAATCAGCCCGAAATCCGTAACCGAGAGTCCCAGCCTAGCCTTGTCCTTATAAAGCCAAGTGGCCCCTGTGGCAAAATTGAACCCGTGGCCCGTGCGGTTACGGCTGTTGATGTCGTCGGGCAGGTTGATGGCCCCGAGGTCTTGCCTTAGGTAGGGTATGCGCGACACGTATCCACGGATGTCGCCCTCGTTAAACCGCAACGCCATGTCCGCATGGCCATATACATAGCCCAGCCGTACGCCGCCCAGCAACGTGTGGTTGCGGTTTTTAAATAGGGTGCGGGCATATCCCAAGTTAATCTCGTGGGTAATGTTGATTTTCAGATAACTGTCTTCCAACAGCTCGAATACTTTCTTCTCGTTCACCTTGCCGTTGTCTATGTTCGTCAAAATGATTTTGATTACGGTGTCTATGTAATTGCCAAAACCATCGCCTTGGAACAATACCTCGTTCGCAAAATTGTTAAAGTCCGTTTCAAAATAAATATTGCTGCGGATGTTCACCCCGAAACTTCCGGCCCGTTTGGTGTGGAACGACAGCCCCAAGTGCGTAATTTCCGTATTGATGCTCAATTGTTTGCCAAAGATGTTGCGCAACGTAAGCGGCTGGTTTTTAGGGTAGCCCACCCTGCCCTCGGCAGTACGGTAGCCCATACGCTGGTGGAAGAGGTGCCGCTTTATTTCGCGGCTGTATATCATGGTTTCCGTTTGGTAAAGCCCTAAGCTGAAACGGTGGTTTTGGGGGCTTTTAAGGGCGAGGTTTGCGGGGTGCAGGGTTAGTGTTTGGTAGCCGTACTTGCCAATAGAATGGGCATACTCCCGATGGGCGTTGAGCGGGTTTATTTGCCCACTAACAACGCTGGCCGATAGCAGCAACAGCAGCAATACAATATGGGCGCGGTATATACGCACAGGTGTTGTATGGTTTGGGTGATTGGCAGGGCGGGTATTATCAGGTACGAACAATTTCCGCCTTTGTTGTTGCAACCAAGGAAAATATTGTGCCGAAAATGCGCTTAAGATGGGATAATGCTAAAAGATTGCTATTTAGTACTTGGGCCGCTGCTTGCAGTTTTCTACTATGTTGTAATAGTTCACGTAGCGTTCTTCTGATAGGCGGCCTTCCACCAAAGCCTCTTTTACGGCACAGCCCGGCTCTTCTTGGTGCAGGCAGTTGTTGTATCGGCAGCCGGCCAGCAGTTCGCGTATTTCCGGATAGAAGTGCCCCACTTCTTGCGGCTCCAAATCCAGTATGCCGAACTCCTTGATGCCCGGCGTATCAATAAGATAGCCCTCGCCCGGCAGCGCGAACATCTCGGCAAAGGTAGTGGTGTGGGTACCTTTATTATGTTTTTGGGAGATATCGCCGGTACGCAGGTACATGCTGGGGAAAATGGCATTGATGAGCGTTGACTTGCCCACGCCCGAGTGCCCCGATAGCAGCGAGACCTTGCCGTGCAACAGCTCGCCCAGCTCATCCAGCCCCTCGCGGGTTACGGTACTGGTAAGGATAACGCGGTAGCCCGCCGTGCGGTACATTTCCGCCCATTCTTCCTGTCGGGCAATATCCTTGGGGCGGCTAAGCAAATCCTGTTTGTTGAATACCACTACGGCAGGTATATGGTATGCCTCTGCGGTAATCAAAAATCTATCGATAAAACCCGACGAGGTGCGCGGGTGGTTTATGGTGGCAATTATAAAACCTTGGTCTATGTTGGCGGCAATGATGTGGCGGCCATATTGGTGGCGCGGTGCCTCGCGGCTTATGTAGTTGCTGCGGTCGTGTATGTGGGTAATGATAGCGGAGCTCTCTTCCTCGCTTTCTTCTTCAAAGGCAATGGTTACGTTGTCGCCCACGGCTATGGGGTTGGTTTGGCCAGTGTCTTCTAGGCGAAACTTGCCCCGCAGGCGGGCATTTACCGTGCGCCCGTCCGTCAGCTTCACTATATACCAACTCCCCGTGGAGCGGAACACTTTTCCTTCGCTAGCCATTATTCCACTTTATAGTATGACTTTACCGCCCCCACAATTTCGGGCAGCAGTTGGGGCTGTTCTTCAAATGCCGTGCCTATTACTACTATATCGGCCCCGGCCCTGCATGCCTCATAGGCTGCCTCGCCAGTGCGGATGCCGCCTCCTGTTATAATAGGTATTTGCACCTGCCCCCGCACTGCCGCTATGGTTTCGGGGCTTACGGGCTTGCTGGCACCGCTGCCCGCTTCCAAGTATATCAGCTTCAGGCCCAGTAGCTCCCCCGCAAGGGCGGTAATGGCGGCTATTTCAGGCTTGTTGGCGGGTATGGGTTGTGTGTTGCTTATATAGGAAACCGTGGTTGGCCGCCCGCCGTCAATTAACACGTAGCCCGTGGGCAACACTTCCAACCCGCTGCCTTTTAT
>CAYYZT010000411.1:0-3269 GCA_964476015.1 uncultured Chitinophaga sp. | reverse complement strand
CTGCCGGGCAGCATCAACAGCGTAAACCGCCAGCCCAACGGCCTTACAACGGCCCACGACGTGTTTATCGACGAGAAAGGCATAGCCTATGTGGTGGGCGGCAACGGCCCCAACCGTGGTGCCCTGATGCTGGACCTGAACGTGGACCCCTGGAACCCGCCCGTAGTGGGAAACTATGATGTACGCTACGTTCACGACACTTATGTTCGCAACGATACCATGTGGTCGGCGGAGATTAACGACGGCATTTTCTCGGTGGTGGACGTGCGGAACAAGAGCAACCCCGTGGTATTGGCCACCCAAGCCACTTCCAGCAACTTTACCCACAACACTTGGCTTACCGCCGACGGCCGTTACTTGTTTACAACCGACGAAGTATCAGGGGCTTATATCGATGCCTACGATGTGAGCGACCTGAACAACATCCGCCGGGTGAGCACTTTCCAGAGCAGCCCGGGCCAAAACGTGATACCCCACAACGTGTTCCTGAAGGGCGATTTCGGTATTATCTCCTACTATCGCGATGGGGTGGTGATTTTCGATGCCACCCAGCCCAACAACACCATAGAAGTGGGCAATTACGACACCTCCCCTCTTAGCGGCGATGGCTTCAATGGCTGCTGGGGCGTGTATCCTTATCTGCCATCGGGCAATATTTTGGCCAGCGACATTGAGGGAGGGCTTTTTGTGCTGGGCGTAAACTATGTAAAGGCCGCCTACCTAACGGGCGTGGTTACCGATAGCAACACCGCCGCCAACCTCAGTGCCGTTACCGTTACCATACAGCAAACCGGGGCAGTGCGCAGCACCAGTGCCACGGGCCGCTACAACAGTGGCGTGGCCGATAGCGGCCTGTACACCGTTACCTTCTCCAAAACAGGGTACATCAGCAAAGTAATCAACAACGTGCTGTTGCGCAGCGGCCAAAGCACCGTGCTCAATGCCCAGTTAGTGCCGCAGTTTACCATCCCCACGCTTACCGGCACCGTGGTAGACAGCGCCACGGGCAACGGCATCCCGAACGCCCTAGTACGTTTCGAGAACATGAACGGCCAAGTGCTTACGGCCACCGCCAATGCGCAAGGTCAGTTTACCCTCAACAATTTCCCCGCTGGATACTACGCCGCCACTGCGGGCAAATGGGGATACATTACCAACGGTTTCAACGCCTTGATAACCACCAACGGCGTTACGCTCCGGCTGCGCGAGGGCTGGTACGACGACTTCCTGTTCTCCTTTGGATGGCAGGAAAACGGCACCGCCACCAGTGGCGATTGGGAGCGCGGCATACCCAACGGAACCAATTACAACGGTGCCCCGTCCAATCCGGGGCTGGACGTGCCGAACGATTTCGGCGGCTATGCTTTCGTAACGGGCAACATGGCCAATGCGGGTTCGGGCGACGATGATGTAGATGGCGGTTATACCCGTTTAACATCGCCCGTTTTCAACGTATCGGCCTACAACGATGCCTACGTAAGCTACCACCGCTGGTTTTACAACGATGGCGGCTCTAGCACGCCCAACGATTACATGCGCATACGCCTTACCAACGGCACCGATACCGTGCTGCTGGAAAACCTTACCATCACTGCTAATAGCTGGATAAAACGCCAGTTTCGCATAGCCGACCACATTACCCCCACCGCTACCATGAAACTGATAGTGGAGGCGGCCGACATCAACCCCGGCCACTTGGTGGAAGGCGGCTTGGACCTTTTCCGCGCCTGGGATTCCATTGTGCCGCCATCGGCCCCTATGGCCAATTTCTCGGCCAATGTTACCACCATCTGCCCCGGCGAAATCATTACGTTTACCGACCTTTCCACTGACGACCCAGCCAGTTGGCAATGGTCGTTTACGGGCGGCTTGCCTGTTTCTTCTACCCAACAGCACCCACAGGTTACTTACCTCAACGCGGGCACTTACAGCGTAACGCTGGTGAGCAGCAACGGCGTAGGCAGCGATACCTTTACCCTTGCCAACTACATTACCGTTAGGGAGGCACCTGCCGTTGGCTACACCGCCACACCGCCTACGTGTGTAGGCGGTAGTAATGGCGAGGTTACGCTGTCGGTTACTGGAAATTTCGGGCCTTTCGGGGTAACATGGAGCATGGGCGATACCACCCTCTCCGTAACCGGATTGGCCGCTGATGGATATGTGGTAACGGTAACGGATGCCAACGGATGTACCACCGAAACGCTGGTGGAAGTGCAAGACCCGGCACCAATTGCCATACAAGTAAACACTACGCCCCTAAGCATAGCCACGGCTACCGACGGCTCGGCCAGTGCTACCGTGCCCAATGGTACCGCACCGTATAGCTTCGCATGGTCAACCGGATCCACTGCCGATACCATACGTGGGCTGGCACTGGGCCAATACAACGTAACAGTTACCGATGGCAACGGCTGTACGGGCACCGCTACCTTCATTATTGATGTGGCAAACGGCGTGGAAAACGTTTTCGCTTCGCAAATAAAAGCCTATCCCAACCCATTTTTCGACGAAATGGTGCTTGAACTGCCGAAAGCAAGCAACCAACCTACCACAATACGTATCTACCACGTTACCGGCCAATTGTTGGAAATACAAGAAAACATTACCCAAACCACTGTTTCCATCGGTAGGCAACTGCCTTCGGGCATTTATTTTGCCGAGGTGTCGCAAGCTGGCCAAAGAGCCATCGTGCACATCGTTAAAACCCATCATTGATCAATCCTAAGCCCCGTATGAAAAACTATTTAGTGCTGTTGCTGCTTTGCTTGTCTGCAAGCCTTCAAGCCCAAAACAATATTGAATTGCGCTCATTTGTGGGTTATAACGAAAGGGCGAGCAACCTTTGGGGCTATACCGACTCCGCTGGCAGGGAATATGCGCTTATAGGGCTCGAAAGTCGGTTGAGTATTGTGGACATCACAGACCCGGACAACCCCGTGGTGCTACACTCCGTGCCCGGCCCCAACTCCACTTGGCGTGAAGTGAGGGTTTGGCAAAGCTATGCCTACGTTACCAACGAAACAGGCAACGGCATAGCGATAGTGGACCTAAGCGGCCTGCCCGGTAGCATACAGCATAAGTACGTAACCTATGGCGGCCAGCTCAACACCGCACACACTGTGCATATTGATGAGCAGGGCTTTGCATACTTTTTTGGGTTCAACGATTCCACCCGCTCCTTGGCTACCGACAAGCGCGGCGCGTTTATCCTCGACCTGCGCACCGACCCTTGGAACCCTACCCATGCGGGCACCTATGCCGCCAAT
>CAYYZT010000410.1:700-3281 GCA_964476015.1 uncultured Chitinophaga sp. | reverse complement strand
TTGAACCCTTCGGGTAACAACCAAACACAAGCTGGCCGTTACCCGAAGGGTTCAACGGGCCATAGTTTATGTTCCAAGAAGCACCGCCATCGGTAGAGATGTCATAAACATATTGGCCTACGTTGGTAGTAGGCAGTATTGTGGGGTCGGCGCGGTGTATAAACACTACGGTATTGAGCGCGTTGTTTACAGCAATACGGTTGATGGAGCCATCAAGGATGGTAAGCAAATTGCCGGCACTACCTATCTCGGTAGTGGTTACGGCGCGCGAGCCGCTCATTTGCGAAGGGTTTAGCCCGTTTGAATTCGGGGCGTAGCTGCTGGGAGAGCCTGGTCCTGCGGTAGTGTATCCGTCGCCCACAAATACCGGGCTTTTCATTTTCATCGGCACAAGGTTGTGGTTGGAGCCTTGGCCGAATGATAGGGTAACGATACCACCGAGAAGCGCAGAAAGTAATAATCTTTTCATAAGCCTGTCGATTGCGATTTTGGTGAATTGTCAAAAATAAGGTTTAAAATTTAAAAACCAATCCAGTACGTTACTTTATCGGTTTCCATTGAATATTAAGCAGTAAAATGTGCAATGCTTCTTCCAAGACATCTAATTCGTCCGGAGCGTTGCCTTTATCCGTTATTGTTTTTTGGTTGATGCCGCTGTTGAGGTGGATAAAGGTGGTGGGCAGATCGGGAATGTACCGCCCGTCAATAGGATACGTGGCTGCAAGGTTGTAAAAATTGTTTTGGTAGCTGAGTTTGATGAGGCCGTTCAGTTGCTCTAATGAAACCCTGCCCTGAAAATATCCCAGTGGTTCCACAAATCGTTCTCCATAAAAAAACGCCGTGCCGTCAGAAAATATGGCCGCCACGTAAGTAGGGCAGGTGCCGTAGCAGGGGCTGCGCCTCATTTTGGCGGCGAGGTAGGTGCCGGGCACTGGCTTCATCCAAGGCTCGGGCTGTGCAAACGGGTCGGTGGGCACGGGCACCGAAGGGTTGGCGGGTGGGGGAGTGGTGGGCACCGGCGGTGTCTCCACCACTATCACTACCGTATCGGGCTTTACCGGTACAGGTACTGGGGCTGGGTCGGCGGGTTTCGGGTTGTATACCGAAGGGTCGGTGCTCTTCGGCGGGGTGTACGTATAGCCACCGTCGCCATGGGTGTTGGTGGTTTGCCTGTTGCAAGCCACTGCCAACAGCACGGCGCACGTTACCAAAAGGGATTGAAAAAGCTTCTGCATTATACCTTGTTGTTTAAGCCAAGGCAAACATAAGGGTTATGCGGGTAGGAAATGAGAAATAAGAAATAGGAAATGGGAAATAGGAAATGGGAAATAAGAAATAGGAAGAATTGGGGAAGAAGATTTTTAGAACCAATTTTTCACCAACTCGCAACCCATAACTCGTAACCCGTAACCAAAACAGAAAGGCCACCAAGTATATCCCTTGGTGGCCTTTCTGCTTTAAATATCAGTCTCAATATTGAATCTTCAAATTCGAAACTTACTTCCTGCGATTGCCACCTTGGTTTTGTTGCTTTTCTTTGGCGGCTTTTTGGGCCTGCTCCATGGCGCGGCCAAAGCGATTGCTAAAACTGTTGGGGTTGGTAGGCTTGGTTTTTTTCTCCTGCATTTGCTTGTGCAGGGCCTTTTCGTCAACAAAAAATTGCTTGATAATCCATTGCTGGCCGTAGCTGATTACGTTCTGCAGGAAGTAATAGTAGGTAAGGGCCGCCGGGAAGCTGTTGAATATGCCCAACAACATGATAGGGAAGATGTAGGGCATGTACTTCATCGGGCCGTCTTGCTGGCCGGTAAGGCGGGCGTTGCTTACGGCATAAATGATGGAGGTAACTGTCATTAATAGCGTAAACAGGCTCACGTGGTCGCCATAGAACGGGATATTGAACGGCAGGTTCAAAATGGAATCGTATGTGCTCAAGTCATCCGCCCACAAAAACTTCTCCTGTCGCAGCTCGATGGAAGACGGGAAGAAGTAGTACATCGCCACCAATATCGGCATCTGTAACAGCATCGGCAGACAGCCGCCCAGCGGGTTTACCCCGGCCTTGCCCCACAGTTTCATCTGCGCTTGGGCGAAGCCTTGCTGGTCGTCCTTGTATTTTTCTTTCAGTTCGTCAAGCTCTGGCTTCAACAACTTCATCTTGGCCTGCGAAACGTAGGATTTATAGGTAAGCGGGAAGAGGATAACCTTGATAATCAAAGTCAAAATCAATATAATCAACCCATAGTTGCCAACAAATACCTCCAAAAAGTTGAAGATGGGGATAATCAGGTATTTGTTGAAGATGGCCACCCAAGCCATGATACCGCTGCCGAGGTTGATAACATCTTCCAGCTCGATGTCCATTTTCTTCAGGGTTTGGTAGTGGTTGGGCCCCAAATAATACTGGAAATCGTAGGTTTGCGTACCCGTGCGGTTGTACGGTACGCTGGCCGTGGTGGAATAGCTCTTGATATATTCCTTCTCTTTGGAAATGGTGGAAGTAAACTTCAGGTTGTCGAAAGGCGTTTCCGCGCCGGCGATAAGGGTAGTGTTGAAGAAAGCCTGGGTATAGCTTATCCAG
>CAYYZT010000410.1:0-690 GCA_964476015.1 uncultured Chitinophaga sp. | reverse complement strand
GCTGCTGCGCGTGGCAACGCCGCGTCTAGCAAGGCTTGCCAAGCCATGCGGGGTAACGGTTTCGTCTTTCGATTCGGAGAGATAGTCCACGCCGTCTTCCGTATCCCTATAAAATAGCTTCGATTTGGTGTTTTCCTGCTCCTTGTCTTTCTCCGTTTTCGGTACCAAGCGGTTCCATTTCATTATCAGGTAGTCCGCGCTGCGGGGCAGGTCGTTTTGCAGGTTGTTTAGCGAGAGGTCGTAATCCAGCAAAAAGCCTTCTTTGGGCAGGGTATAGATGTGTTGTATGGTGCCGCCGTTGGCCGTGGTGGCCGCCAGCACCAAACGTTGCGCATCGGCGTTTTGCTGTACGCCCGCCGATGTGTAGTAAAGGTCGGTACTGCTTATGTTGGTGCCCAGTTCCACCGAAAGTTTCTGCTCGCCAGGGTAGCTCAGGTAGAGCGGCTGCTTGTCGTAGGTCTTGTAATTTTTCAGCTCGATGCTCTGTATGTTGGCTCCCTTGCTAGAGAGCACCACACGCATTTCCGCGTTTTCCAGCACAAAGGTATCGTCGGTGCCCGTAATTGCGGTGGCGAAAGAGCCGTATTGCTGTGCCAGTTTGTTGGCCGCCTTCAGGCTGTCGAGGTTAACGCCGTTGGAGTCCGTTGCCGCTACCAGCCCACTGTCGCCCATATTCAATATGGCGGTAGT
>CAYYZT010000409.1:0-3289 GCA_964476015.1 uncultured Chitinophaga sp. | reverse complement strand
CGAAAGCGGCAAACGCCCCGAAATAGCCAGTGGCGTACACAAAGCCGGAATCACCCACAGTGATACCGTATGCCACATCGAAATCGGTACCGCCGATACGTTTGGCCCATACGTAAGCACCCGTGGTAGTAACTTTTTGGATGAATATGTCATGAAAAAGATTTCCCGTGGAAACAAGATTTGCCGTGCCGCTGCCGGGGTTGAAATCCACCGTGCCGATAAACCCGCCCGTAACGTAAACGTTTGCGGCCCTGTCCACGGCAATGTCATAACCCACGTCGCTATTGGTCCAGCCCATGCGATAGGCCCAGGCATAGTTGCCCGCGGCGGTAAGCTTCAGCACGAAAATGTCTTGGCTGTTGCCGTTGGATGTCAAGTTATTGGTGGCGGGGCCGGGGTTAAAGTCTACCGTGCCCACAAAAGAACCGGTAACGTAGGTATTGCCCAAATGGTCCACCGCTACGGCATGGGCTTCGTCCGAACCCGTACTGCCGATTCGCTTAGCCCAAACCAGATTGCCGTTTGCGGTCAGTTTTTGTATAAAGATATCCTTATCGCCCGCCGAAGCCAGTAAAAGGGTATCAGTACCGGGGTTGAAATCCAACGTATCATAAAAGTAGCCCACTGCATATACGAACCCCGAGTCGCTTACGGCAATATCCATGGTGCTACTGGCACCGGGGCCGGTGTTTTGCTTCGCCCACTCCAGTTTGGCGCCGGGTATCTGCGCAAAAACAAGGACAGGAAACACTAAACAGAGAAAACAGTACAATAACGACGGTAATTTCATAAAAGCCTTTGGCCATGAAAATACATAATTTATCGGCCGAACATAAAAAGGAACGGCTCCCGAACTTTCGGGAGCCGTTGATTATATACTAATAACCAGTAACCAATAACGAGTAACTGAGTTTTAATAAGCCCTTGCGAACACTACGCGTTGCTTGCTGGGCTTGCCGGTTACGATGCATACGCCGTCTTCTTGCGGATTGTTGAGCGGAATGCAGCGGATAGTGGCCTTGGTATCTTCCTTAATGCGCTCTTCCGTTTCGGCGGAGCCATCGTAGTGGGCTAGGATAAAACCCGGCTGCTCATCCAGCAAACGCTTAAACTCGTCGTAGCTGTCGGCCTTGCGCGTATTCTCCTCGCGGAATTTAAGGGCCTTTTGGTACATATTGGTTTGAATGTCTTCCAACAGTTGCGGTATCAAGGTTTCCAGTTGGTCCAGTTGGGCCACTTGCTTCTCCTTGGTATCGCGGCGGGCCACTTCGGCGGTGCCATTCTGTAAGTCGCGAGGGCCGATGGCCACACGCACGGGCACGCCTTCCAACTCGTACTGGGCAAATTTGAAGCCCGGACGGGTCTGATCGTCATCGTTGAATTTCACGCTGATGCCCTGGGCCTTCAAGGACTTTATCAAACCTTCCACGCGCTCGTACACGGCGTTCAGTTCTTCGTTGTTTTTGAAGATAGGCACAAACACCACCTGAAGCGGGGCCACTTTGGGCGGCATCACCAAGCCCTCGTCATCGCTATGCGCCATCAGCAAGGCACCTATTAGGCGCGTGCTCACACCCCAAGAGGTGGCCCAAACGTGCTCCTGCTTGTTTTCCTTGGTCATAAACTGCACTTCGAATGCCTTGGCAAAGTTTTGTCCCAAGAAGTGCGAAGTGCCCGCTTGTAGGGCTTTGCCATCTTGCATCAAAGCCTCTATGCAGTAGGTTTCCACCGCACCGGCAAAGCGTTCGTTGGCGGTTTTCACGCCTTTCAATACGGGAATCGCCAGATAGTTCTCCACGAAATCGGCATATACTTCCAGCATGCGTTCCGCTTCCTCTATGGCCTCTTGGCTGGTGGAGTGGGCGGTGTGCCCTTCCTGCCAAAGAAACTCCGCCGTGCGGAGGAACAAACGCGTGCGCATCTCCCAGCGCACCACGTTGGCCCATTGGTTCACCAATATGGGCAGGTCGCGGTACGAGGTAATCCAGTTTTTATAGGTATGCCAAATAATGGTTTCGGAAGTAGGGCGAACGATAAGCTCCTCTTCCAGTTTTGCTTCCGGGTCCACCACAATACCGCCGCCGTTTGGGTCGTTCTTTAGGCGATAGTGCGTTACCACGGCACACTCTTTGGCGAAGCCCTCCACGGGGGCGGCCTCCTTGCTCAAAAAGCTTTTCGGGATAAAAAGCGGGAAATAGGCATTTACGTGTCCAGTATCCTTGAACATCTTGTCCAATACACTCTTCATATTCTCCCAAAGGGCGTAACCGTATGGTTTGATAACCATACACCCGCGCACGGGCGAGTAGTCGGCCAGTCCGCCGCGAAGCACCAAATCGTTATACCATTGGCTGTAATCCTCGGCGCGGCTGCATATTTTCTTGCTCATAGCAAACTTGGTATGCTGTTTGTTTGTTGGTTAAAATAAGGCAACTGAAGTGTCAAAGTTAGCGATTAATATTGGGTAACTTTACCCGGTTTCGCATTTATGGCACGCCGATTGGCTTAAAGGGATTCGGATTTAAACCTTTGGTTCATTTCCGAGTCAAACAAACAGAGCGACACCACGATTACACATAAACCGCACCTACAGTTATGAAAACGTTTACCCTCATATCAACCTTGTTGCTGGCAAGCATCGCAACTGCCTGGGGGCAGAACTACGATGACGTGTACTACCAACCGAATGGTAACAACACGTCCACCAGCCAAGACCGTTACTACGACAATAGTGGCAATAGCAACAATAACAGTAGCTATGGCAACTCCGATAACGGCACCGGGTATAATTATAACCAGTATAATAGCGACTATGGCAACCCTGACAGGTATGATTATGCCGATAGCAACTCGGAGTATTATACCGATGGCGACGGCAATACGTACATTACCAACAACTATTACGGCAGCAACAATTACGACTACTATTACAGTAGCCGTGTGCGTCGTTTTTACAACCCGTACGTAGGTTTCGGTTGGTACAGCGGTGCCTATACCGACCCTTACTGGTACGGCTACAACGACCCTTGGATGTGGGGCAGCAGCATTTACGTAGGCAGTGGCTTTTACATGGGCCCAAGCTGGGGCTGGAACACCGGTTGGTGCTCCACTTCTTGGCATACTGCCTGGGCGTGGGGCTCTGGCTTCAACTACGGTTGGGGCAACGGCTGGTATAGCGGCTATTATCCGTACGGTGCCGGTTGGGGCTGGGGCGGATATGGCGGCTGGGGTGGTTACGGCGGCTTCGGCGGCTGGATGCATTGGGTGCGCAACGTGGCGCCGCTGGCGG
>CAYYZT010000408.1:0-3296 GCA_964476015.1 uncultured Chitinophaga sp. | reverse complement strand
GTAGGGTTGGTAACGTTTACGGTAGCGGTGGCCGTGCAGTTGTTGGCATCCGTAACGGTTACGAAGTAGTTGCCCGCGCCTATGTTACGAATGGTGTCGCCGTTGCCCACCGGGGTGCCGCTGCTCCAAGCATAGGTATAGGCAGGGCTGCCGCCGCTGGCCGTAACCCAAGCCTTGCCGTTGGTGCCGCCGACGGTGGTGGCACTGGTAAAGGATGTGGCGGCGGTAAGGGCCGCTGGCTGGTTTACCACTACAGGGTTGTTGGCGTAGGTAAGGGTGCAGCCGTTGGCATCTTTTACCGTAATGGTATAGTTGCCTGCGGGCAGGTTGTTGAAGGTGCCGCTGCTTTGGTAGGTGGTGGCACCGCCCTGCAATATCTCTATATTGTCCACCGATACGGAGTAGCTGCTACAGTTGTTGTAGCCGCAAGAGCTGTTGATGTACAGCAACATATCGCTCTTGTCGGTAAGGCTGGCGTTGCTCAGGTTGAACACCACTTCTATCGTTTCGCAAGTACGGCTTTGGGTAAAGGCAAGCTCGTTGGTAGCGGTGCCGTTTACGGTTACGGGTACTATGGTGGTATTTTTATAGCCGTTGCCTATCCAGATGCTGAAGGTAATCTTGTCCAACGGGCGACCTACATTGTACGAGTGCGAAATATCGAACCTAAGCGTAACCGCAGTCAGGCCCGAGGCATCGCGCTGCGGGGTGGTAAGGAAGCAGCCCGCAAAGCCGTATGATGGCCCGGTATAGTTGGCCGAACCGCCCGTGCAGCCGCCACTGGCCTGGTAGTTGAAACGCGGGCCGTTGCTTTGGCAATATTGGGGTGAGTAAAAGTTGCTGGAAGAGGTGCCCGCGCTGCTGATAACGTTGGAGTTGAACTCTTGCTTGGCGAGCATAGAGCCACCCGTGCTGCCAGAACCGTTGGAGAAAGTGAAGGGGCCAGTGCCGCCAGTGGTTTGGATGGTGATACTGCCGTTGCTGCCGCCATTGCAACTTACCGGGGTGGCCGTGGCGCTGGTAATGGACAGCGTACCGCACTGCCCGAAAGCATTATGTGTGCAAAAAACGAATATGAAAGAAGCGAGGAGCAGAAAACGTTGATATAGTAACATAGAGTAAAATTTGGCGCAAAGATACGCCAAAAGAGCCTTTTTGCCTTGAAAATGTATGTTTTTACGATAAAAATGCAGCAAATAGTGCTTCAAAAAATTTCGTAAAAAAACAAATATTAAGGTTTGTAAGGGGTCAATTTCTCCTTGAGTTCTTTCCTTGCGAAAAAGATGCGGCTTTTTACCGTGCCCAAAGGCAGGCGCAGTTCTTCGGCTATTTCATGGTACTTATAGCCCTCGAAGTGCATCATAAACGGCACCCTGAACTCTTCCGATAGCGTGAAGATGGCGTTTTTCATGTCGTCCATCACAAATTTGCCGTTGGCGGCATTATCGGTAAGGGTGGATTGGTGGTTGAGGTAATACAGATTGTCGGTAGTATCCACAATGGTGTTGCGCTTCACCTTGCGGCGGTAGTTGTTGATGAAGATATTCTTCATGATGGTAAACAGCCAAGCCCGTAGGTTGGTGCCTTGCTGAAATTTCTCCCTGTTGGAAAAAGCCCTGTACAGGGTGTCCTGCATCAAGTCGTTGGCCTCTTCGGGGTTTTTGGTAAGGTTGAGGGCGAATGGGCGTAGCGCACCGGAGTGGCCCATTACTACTTTGTTGAATTCTTGGCTGTCCATATACCCTGCTTTACACGTTAAAATTACTGCTTGGGTGGTAGAAAAACGAATGCTGTTTTGTTTAATGCTACTATGCGCACAAGTTCTCACCACTGTGGCTCCCGTTCCACATTTAAACGGGGTTGTGTTTCCATTTTCCGTACCAATTTTTGGTAAGCAGGGCTAATTATTGTGAAAAGAACCTGCCAGGCAGTTATCCAAACAATCCGTTACGTGGGCAAAGGAGCGTATAACTTTTGCAGTGGGAGGTATGTCTAATTCTTGTTTAAACAACTGCGGCCCCGCCAACCAAATGTTGCTTTCGGGGAAACCGTTGCACAAGTTGTGGATAAATTGTTGCAGTTCTTCATCAGTAGGCGTAGCGGTAATATAGCAGCACAGGTATTGGGGCCTGGGTATTTCGTAGATGCTGTACAAGTCTTCCAAGGGCACGTTTGTGCCCAAATACACTACTTTCTTTCTGCGGCTGCGCAATAGGTAGGCCATAAACAACAGGCCCAGTTCATAATGCTCATCCTCGGGGCAAAACAGCAAAAACGTATGCTCTGGGCCGGTTTCCGGTGCGGGCTGCCCATCAATGGCCACTACCAGCTTTTGGCGGATGATGTTGCTGATGAAGTGTTCCTGCGCCAGCGTGATGGCATCCGTCATCCACATAATGCGCACGTGCTCCAAGAAGGGGAATATTACCTCGGTCATCGTTTTTTCGAAGCCTATACTGGAAATATGTGTGGCCAGCAGCTTTTCAAAGTGGCCTTCGTCCATCTCTATCAAAGAAAGGGTAAGGGCTGCCAAATGGTGCTTGGCGGGGTTTTCAGCTTCGGTGGCTTTCCTTATTTCGCTATAAAGCTGTGCATCCGTCATTTTGGCTATGCGCGATATTTTATAGCCGTGCTGGTTTAATAGGCTGATATTGAGTAGCCTGCGCAAATCGGTATTGGAGTAATAACGGATATTGGTATGGGTGCGCTGCGGTTGTATAATGCCGTAGCGTTGCTCCCAAATGCGTATGGTATGCGCCTTTACCCCAGATAAGCGCTCCAAGTCTTTTATCGAATAATTGCCCATGTGCCTTTTTTCCCGCACGATGTTCCTTTTTGGTAAAGCATCGTTGTTTACCAAAAAACGTTCCATCAATCATCGCCCAGCCAGATTTGTTATGGCCAACGGTCGCGTGTGGGTGTTAAAATTGTCCGCAATCCCCATGTTGCGGAGAGGCTGCTAAACAATGGAAAAGTTTTTACAGGAACGAATTTATAGGCAATTTTTTTTGCAAGAATAGGGCATTGGTTCTCCAAAAGTATCTTGCAACGGGCTTGGTTATCAAGGTATTATTTAAGCCCGAACATACCTTGTAGGCAATCCCACAGGTAACGCTTGCGGGCGGCATCTTGCCGCAACAGCTCCAAGCTATCGGAAAACAGCACCTTGCAGCCGCCCATGCCCAGCTCTATATACCGCTTGGCGGCCACCAGCATTTGCATCTCCACGGGCGTGGGGCCGAATGAAATGAGGTATTTGCAGCCCGTGGCCCTTACTATGGTGCTGAACGCGGGTG
>CAYYZT010000407.1:2224-3297 GCA_964476015.1 uncultured Chitinophaga sp. | reverse complement strand
CGGGGCGGTGTACGTTTGGGCAGGCGGCACCTTGGCATTGCTGGTGTTGCCGTTCCCAAAGCTCCACGCATAGGTAGTGGGGCTAGGCGCGCCGTCAATAAGGGCCTCGAAGGTAGCGGTTACGGTATCGCAGCCGCTGGTGCCGTTGGCCGTGAAACTGCCGGTGCTCACGGCACCCTGTACCACTTCCACTTCCAAGTTAAAGGTTACGGGCTGCGAAACGCCCAAGGCCGTGCCCATTACCGTAATGGTGAGCGGGTAGATGCCGGGCGGGGCATAAGTGGTGCCGCAGATACGGGCGCAGCCGTATTGGCTTTGCTGTGGGTAGAAAATACAGTTGGGTACGTTGCAGCTCCATTGCAGGCCGCTTGGCAGGCCCGATATGCTGCTAATCTGCACTTGGTCAACGTTTACGGTGCCCACGCCGGGTATGCCGGTGTCGTAGGTTTTAGGCATCACGTAGGTAATGCTGGTATCGTATGGCGCGCCTTGCGTAATAACGGGGAACGGATCTGGGTGCAGCGCGCCTTGTGGGTAGTTGCTGGCCGGCGATAGCGCGGCCGAATCGATATTGCACGGGGCGCAAGCCTGCGCTATGGCGGCACTTGCACTAAACATTAAAACACAAACGAGTAAAAGTATATTCTTCATAACGGGTTTTGTATCAGCCAAAGGCAATATTGCAAAGGTAGGGTTTTTGGGAAAAAACGTACCTGTTTCAGCAAAAGACGAGATTCCTTAACAAGCGGTTGTAAGGTGTGGGGCAGGGGTACTTTGCAAAATTGTTACTAACGTGTGTTTTTTGGAAAAGAAAATTATCTTTGTCAACTTCAAAAAACAGCTACTGAAACTCCATAGACACGCATTTTTACAACCATATCCATACACCCGATTACCTTCTACCCGAACCAAAAAAGAAACCCTCACAAACTAACCGCACACTTATGAGCTTTTTCCGATCAAGTTTGCTTGTCGCAATCTCCGTGCTTTGCTTCGGAGCTGCTTGGGCACAAAACGGTACACTCACCGGTAAGTTTACCGAAGCCGCCAATGGCGAGCCCGTTCCGTTCGCC
>CAYYZT010000407.1:0-2214 GCA_964476015.1 uncultured Chitinophaga sp. | reverse complement strand
CACCGTACTGGGCCCCAACGGCACCGGTGCCGTTACCGACTTTGATGGCAAATACAAATTCTCGTTGCCTGCCGGTACGCACCAAATCAAGTTTTCCTATGTAGGTTTTACCGACTCCACCTACACCGTTACCATCGAACCGGGCCAAGAAACCGTGCTGAACCACAAAGCACAAACCCAAACCGTGCGCCTGGGCGTAACCACCGTGGTGGGTGGCAAATTCAAGAAAGAACTGGGCGAGGAGATTGTTACCGTGGAAGTGTTGAACCGTAACATCATCGACAACTCCAGCGCGTTTAAAATGGACGAGGCCATGGAAAAGGTGCCCGGCGTAACCATCGTTGACGGCCAAGCCAACATACGTGGCGGCAGCGGCTGGAGCTACGGTGCCGGTAGCCGCGTATTGGTGCTGGTTGACGACATACCGCTAATGACTGCCGATGCCGCCGACGTAAAGTGGAGCTTCATCCCTACCGAGAACGTGGAGCAGGTGGAAGTGGTTAAAGGTGCCGCATCGGCCCTTTACGGCTCTTCGGCATTGAACGGCGTGATAAACGTGGTAACGGCCTGGCCCAAAAACGAGCCTTATACCAAGGTTATCATGTTCACTGGCTTTACCGAAAACCCCCGCGACCCGGCTTATAACTGGTGGGGCCGCAACCAGCCGCTGTTCGGCGGCGGCAACATCGTTCACCGCCAAAAGTTCGGCCAGTTCGATTTTGTGATGAGCGCCAGCTACAACGGCACCAAAAGCCACTTGGAAGGCGGCAGCAACCAAGAAGTGCGCCTTAGCACCAAGCTGCGCCACAGGCCCAAGAAAATAGGCGGTCTTTCTTATGGCGTAAACCTAAACGCCTACAACAGCACCGGTAGCACTGTCTTCCTTTGGAACGGTATAGACAGCAGTATTTACCGCCCGCTGCCCGGTTCGGTTTCCGAATATTCCACCCTGCGCTTTACCGCCGACCCGTTTGTTACTTATTTCGATAAGCACGACAACCGCTACAAATTCAACGGCCGCTATTTCAACGCCCTCAACACCAACAACACGGGCCAAGGCTCTTTGCCGCAGTTGTTCTATGGTGAGTTCCAATACCAGCGCCGTTTCCAGCGGGCGGGCTTGAATGTTGTGGGTGGCGTGGTAGGCTACTATGCCGACGTGCGCCCCCCAGGCAACCAACCTGTTGACTCTTCTCTGGTGGGCAAGCACAATGGCAGCAACTTTGCCGTGTATGCCCAATTGGAAAAGAAACTTTTCGAAAAGCTGACCATAGGTGCCGGCGTACGCTATGAATACTTCCGTATAGATACGTTTAAGAGCGATGCCTTGCCGGTGTTCCGTTTCGGTTTGAACTACCAAGCCGCCGAAGCAACGTTTATCCGTGGCTCCATTGGCCAAGGTTACCGTTTCCCTACCATTGCCGAAAAATTCGTGAACACCAGCGTAGGCGGTATCGGCATTTACCCGAATCCCAACTTGCAGCCCGAAACAGGATGGAGCGCCGAGGTGGGCGTAAAACAAGGTATCAAATTGGGTGAATGGCTGGGCTATGTGGATTTGGCAGGTTTTATCAACCAGTACAACAACATGATGGAGTTTACCTTCGGCCAGTTCGGTCTCAATCCAGGTATAGAGAACCTATTCGGCCTAGGCTTTAGCTCGCAAAACATTGGCGATACCCGCATTTTGGGTGCCGAGCTTACCTTATTGGGCCAAGGCAAAATAGCCGGGAAACTACCGCTTACCATTTTGGCCGGCTACACTTACATCAGCCCTACTTCGCTTAACTGGAACGACACCTTGGTGCTTACCAACGAATTGGGCGATACCATCGGCAGTGCCGGTACGCGCGAGGACCTGCCTACCTATGCCGGTACGGCCTCTTCTGACAAAAACGTGCTGAAATACCGTTTCCAGCACACCATAAAACTGGATGCCCAAATCAGCGTTAAGAAATTCGATTTCGGCGTGAGCGTGCAGTACACCAGCTTTATGCAAAACGTGGACAACCTGTTCGTGAGCGATTTTATCATCAACCTCGAAGGCCTTTTGGGCACGCAAGCGTTCTCTGGCCTGAAAGAATACCGCGAGCAAAACCACCGTGGCAACACCCTGCTCGATTTGCGCATAGGCTACAACGTTACCGATAAGATCAACCTATTGGTTATCTGCAAAAACGTGCTCAACCAAGACATTATGGAGCGCCCGGCTTA
>CAYYZT010000406.1:2904-3317 GCA_964476015.1 uncultured Chitinophaga sp. | reverse complement strand
CGGCATAGAAAGCCGCCTGAACCAACCCGATAGGGAGGTGCTCTACTTCGTATCCAACAGGCCCGATGGCCGGGGCGGACTGGATATTTGGTATGCCGTGTACACCGCCAAAACAGGCGTTTTCGGCAAGGTTTACAATGCCGGCAGCAAGATAAACAGCAAGCACGACGATATTACGCCCTACTTCGACAAGGAAACCCGTACCCTGTATTTCAGCACCGAGGGCAAGCCAGGACTGGGCGGATTCGATGTGTTCAAAGCCGTGGGGCAGCGCAGCAAATGGGCCGAGCCGGAAAACGTGGGATACCCCATAAACACTGGTGCCGACGAACTGTATTTTACCAACCACAGCAGCCAAAAAGAAGGCTTTTTCGTATCGAACCGAAAGGGCAGCGTGGCCATTAAAAACGAGA
>CAYYZT010000406.1:0-2894 GCA_964476015.1 uncultured Chitinophaga sp. | reverse complement strand
TATTTACAGCTTCAAGTTTCGCGAAACGATAGATATCATCCTCGCCGGAAAAGTAACCGCCACCGACACTAGCGACATTGCCTCGAACGCAGCAGGGGCAACGCTTTCGCTTATTTATGTCGACCCCGTTAGCGGCATGCAGATACCCATTAAAACCATCGAGGCCGATTTGGAGGGCAACTACGAGTTTAAATTGGAAAGCAAGAAAGACTATAAAGTGCTGGTTACCAAGAGCGGATACTTTGGCGACGAGCTAAGCCTCTCCACCAAAAACAACCCGGTTTCCACCACCATCAAGCACGATTTCTCCTTGAAGATGATACACGACAAGCCTATCGTGCTGGAGAATATATATTACGAGTTTAACTCGGCCAAGCTTACCCCCGATGCCAAAACCGTGTTAGATACTACGCTTTTGCCATTGATGCAGCGCAACCCCACGCTTATCATCGAGCTGGGCTCGCATACGGATAGCATCGGTTCGGTGGGGTATAACCTTACCCTATCGAAAAACAGGGCGGTAAGTGTAGTGGAGTACTTGATTTCCAAAGGGATAGATAAGCGTAGGCTAGTGGCCAAGGGCTATGGCGAAACGGTGTTTATAGCCCCCAACAGCAACCCCGATGGCACTGATAACCCGGAAGGCCGCCAAAAGAACCGCCGCACGGAGTTTAAGGTAATCGGGGCGAGGGATTTTGAGGCCGAAGACGGTATTTTGGAAGAATAGAGTTCTTTGAAAGGTAAATAAGGTTTTGAGGTATTTTGCGACATTTTTTGCGCTAAATATGTCTCAAAATTGAGCTAAAATGCCTCAATTGAGGCATTGCGGTATTTTTTTGAGGTATTATTTGAGGTAACTGCGCGAAGAGCCGTAAATGGAGTACATCCGCTGGTACTGCTCCGTGGTAAAACGGCAGGCGCACGGGTATAGCGACATGTAATTGTCTACCGGGCGTATGTACCTGGTGCCCTGCGCATCGGCCACTGGGGTGTAGTGTACGCACTGGTCGGTATCCGTACCCGGGTCGGCTTCGGTATCGCAGATAAGGTCGCCGGCGGTCTGGCAGTTGCTACCGTTGGCCAGTTCTATGCCAGTCGTGTTTTCGTTGGTGTGGTACAGCCCAAAGAAGTGCCCCAGGTGGTGCATCAGCAGGGGCGAATTGGCATCCAAGGCATCGGCGTTTACCACCACGGCATCCGGTTCGCCGGGGCCGGGCATGTAGCTAAACCCATCCAACGGGGTGTCGCCACTGGCACTCTCGGTTATGTAAAGGTTTATCACTTCCGGATGGTAGTGCAGTACGAACAATTCGTCCATCCTACCACTGGGAGAAAGCTCGCGATAGTAATAGTCTGGCACCGTTACATACTGGCATACATTGAAGGAAAAGCCGATGGGCGCGAAAGCGGTGTTGAGCCTGTCAATAGCCGGCTGAACATCGGATGGGCTGGCCACTGGCTGCTCCTCCGTATCGAGGCAAATGTATACATACACCGAAAAAACCTTATTAGCCTTAGGCAGCGAAGCGTTGCGGTTGTAGGTGGCAGGATGGTTCACATCTTGGTCAAGCAACCATTGCGTGGGCCGTGTGGCGCAGTTTTGGGCAATGGTTTGGGCCGTGAAACCCAAGAACATAGCGGAAAGTAGGAGTGGTTTTAATAAGCCCATTTTAACAAGATTAAATTCAATGTGTGGCGTAAAAAGTCATACTAAGATAGAGATAAATTAATGGAAAAGGCATTCATCATAATCGGCGTACTTATCGGGCTGTTGCAGCCGGGTAGGTTGCTGGCACAAATAACGGCCAATCCGGCCAACGGCTGCGCGCCGTTGAGCGGCGTACAGTTTACTGGGCCCACGGGGGCTACCAACATCAACTGGGATTTTGGCAACGGCTCCAGTTCCAGTTTGGCAAACCCCAGTGCCACCTTCACCATACCCGGCCTTTACAACGTAACCTATACCGCCGAGGTAGGTGGCAGCCCCGTGAGCTACACCACCCAGGTAAGGGTTTATGCCTCGCCTAGCGCAGCCTTTCGCGCCAGTACCGATACCACGGGTTGCGCGTCTTTTCCTGTAGGCTTCCAAGACCTTTCCACCAGCCCCGGAGGTGCTACCATAGCCCAATGGGAGTGGGCATTTGGCGATGGCGGAGCCAGTACTACCGGCCCCAACACCAGCCATACCTATACCTTGCCCGGCAGGTTTAGCGTAACGCTGAAAATAACCGATAGCAACGGGTGCGTGGCCACCGCCACCCGCACCAACCAAGTTACGGTATCCAAAGTGCCCAATGCCGTGCTGTCGCACAACACGCCTACACTCAGTGCCTGTGTGCCGCCATTTACGGTTACGTTTTCGGCGGGCAACAGCACCAGCAACTCGCCCACGGGCAGCACGCTTACTTACGATTGGAATTTCGGCAACGGGCAAACCTCCACACAAATAAACCCACCTGCCGTAACTTATGCCGCCAACGGCAACTATACGGTAAGGCTTACCGTAACCGACAACCTAGGCTGCGATACCACCATTACCCGAACAGTATCCGTAAACCGTCCCGTGGCTTCTTTCTATGCCCAAGGAGCGGTAAACGATAGTGTGTGCCAGTTTGTGAAATTCGTGAACGAAACGCCCGGTGCAGCCGTATCGTGGGCCTATGGCGACGGCGTGAGCAGCAGTGCCGACACGCATTTTTACCAAGTACCGGGCACTTACCAGGTAACAATGTATGCCTACGCCGGGGGCTGCTCCGACGATACAACCATTACCATACACGTTACCAAGCCGATACCGGATTTTGATTTGCTGCCTACAAATGTTTGCCGCCCTTCCGAAGTTATCACACTTGTCAACCAGTCTACCCCTGGCACGGCAAGTTGGTCGGTAGAGG
>CAYYZT010000405.1:2814-3330 GCA_964476015.1 uncultured Chitinophaga sp. | reverse complement strand
TGGGGTAGAAGGATACGCGGTTTTCGGGGTTCACCAGTTCGGTTACGCTCAACCAGTCTTTGTACAGTTCGCCAATGGTGTTGAGCACCGTGTTGGTTACTACCGCCGCGTTTACATCGAAATAGATGTATGCCGTGTTGGTTATTTGGGTGCCGATGGGCAAATCCTCCACCAAATCGATATCGAACGACACAAAACCGTGGCTGGCTGGCTCGTTTACGTTGCTATCTGGCAGCAGGATGTTGTTGAAGGTAAATTGTAGCAATCGGTTGGGCAAAATGCTTACCTGCGCCGCATGGCTGAAATTGAAATTGCGAATGGTCCCCAAATCCAAGTGCTGCGACAAGGTGTCCTGTATTACCACGGTAAAGGCCGTATCGGTGCCCGTGTTTTGAAAACGGATGCAGTAATGCAATTGCTGGCCCTTGTCGATAGTGCCCTCCAAACCCAATCCTTTGGGCTCGGCGGCCTTGTCGTTAGGGTCGTAAGAGGCTACCCCTATGAGGCATAGGTTGT
>CAYYZT010000405.1:907-2804 GCA_964476015.1 uncultured Chitinophaga sp. | reverse complement strand
AAACTGCCCTGCGCGTTCAAGCCGCACCGCTCTACGGACTTCACCAAATGCCTGTTGCCGGGGAAATTGTTGGTTTGCTCGGTAATAAAGGTCCAAGTGGAACCGTTGGCGGGCACTTTCTTTACAAACTGGCCGCCCCCGTTTAGGTGGAACTGGCCGTTTACGTACAACACATCGTCTTGTATGATGATAAACGATCTTGGGTCGCCCATGCCGCTGCCCGTATTGATAACGCGGAACAACAACGAATCGGGCTGGCACTCCGTTTCCAGTTGCAACCTTGCGCCATCCCAAGTGGGGGTGGGCATACAGATACTGTCAGGGAAGATAAAGGCTTCCACGCAATGGGCCTGCCCGGCAAGGCTATCGGCACAATCGATGCGGAGGTGCATTCGGAAACTGCCACAGTCGTTTATTCCCAGCGTGCCCACGTTGAAACGGTATCGGTTCGCGCCCAAGGAGGTATAGGCCGTGCTGGCGCTGTCCAGCACTAAGGATGGCTCCAACACTATCTCCACATAGGCATTGGCAGCAGCGACCGTGCCTTGGTTGCAGTAGCCCACCGTATAGGCAGGGCCGGGCAGGCAGTAGCGCAACAGGGCGGCATCAATAGTCACTTTCAAATCGGGGCAGCTAACCGCTATGCCCACGGCCACATCGCGCCACAGCGTATCGGCAATGCTGGCCAATACGGCCGTTAGGCTATCGGGGCAGTGGTTGTTGTCCCAATAGCTGCCCGGCACGGAGGCCGATAGCGTATAGGTTCCGGTATCCACCTCCAATACATAATTGCCCGTGGAGTCGGTTATGGCATAGTAGGTATCGGCACCCGTGGCGGTAATTATCCAGTTGCCGAGGGTTGCTTCGGGTAAATCTGCCGTGCAGTTGCCGTTCGCATCGGCAAAAAGACTGCCCGCTATGGCACCGTAGTAGATGTTGCCAAGGCTATCGGTACGTATCAAATAAGCATCGTCGTCGTACAGGTATAGCGGTTCGTAGTAGGTGTTGCCGTGCCCTATGGTTCCGCCCAGCAAGAAACCGCCATCGGGCTGCGGAAGCATCGTGTTTACCGTGGCCGTGCTCAACGGGGTGGGGCCATTGTAATATTTGTATCGCAACACATCGCCTTGGCTATCCAAAAACAAAGTGAACGGACGATAATAGCCATACGTGTTGGGATTGCCATTAAGTTCATCGGCGGAGGTGCAGGCCAGCACATATTTGCCCGGCGATACCTCCAATACAGATGAGGCTTTGCCCCATATACGCGGCAACAGGTAACGCTGCTGCCACAACGAATCGCCGTTTGCATCCACTTTACTGGCAAAGGCATGGAAAATTCCCCCACCCGCAAAAAACCGTTCCTGCCCTACCGCAAGGTACCCCCCGTCGGACGTAGGGATAACGTCATTGATGTCGAAGCTAAAACTTTCCGGATCGTAACTGTTTGTCCAAAGCACATTCAGCGAAAAGTCCAGATTAATATATACCATTCTTTCCACCCGCTCTTCCGCTGCAACCACTATCAGGGTATTGTTATGGCCCCTGCGCATTTTTAGCAGGCCCATGTCCAAAGTATCGGCATCTTGCAGTGTCACCACCGTTAGGCTATCGCCATTGCTGTCCAGCTTGTGGAACATTATCTCGCCTTCGTTTGGCTGCACACTGTTGTTCAATAGGGTTGTTCCCAATACAAGTTCGTCGTTAGGCAGCAGTTCCATGTCTGTGTTCCAACCAATGCTGTAATTGTATCGATATACCTTTTCCCAAACTTTGGTACCGGCCGCGGTATAGCGGGCAACAAATGCACGTACCCCATTATCGCCCATAAACTCATGCCTAAGGAAATTGCCCGCCACGGTAATATCGCCGTTGGACATAATGACTACCCGGCCAA
>CAYYZT010000405.1:0-897 GCA_964476015.1 uncultured Chitinophaga sp. | reverse complement strand
CGATTTAACTTTGGGAGGAGGATTAAAAACGGTTTCGTCTACCGTAAACAAATACTCCACATCAAAATATGCCTGAGTGAGTACACTTAAAATGCCATAATCTTTGGTACGGGTTTTAGAAGCTATCCGCTCTCCTACTTCTTTCTGAAACATACCCACCATCAGCGGAATAATATTCCGGTTTTCGATAATGGTAAAAATAATCTGCGACGAGATATTGTAGGGGAAATTGCCCGCCACGGTAATATCGCCGTTGGACATAATGACTACCCGGCCAACATTGGCGATGCTCACCGTGGGCTCCGCATGGTGCCACACCGTGTTTCCAAGCGTATCAATTTTCGAAACGAAATAGTGGTACACCGAGTCGCCCGTTTCCAGATACACTCCCGCCAATATGGAGCCACCGGTCACGCTGGCACTGGCGGTAATGGTTTCCATTTGGTGGCGGTCGATGGTCTTGGTCCACCCTTGCGCATTTGCCAACCACGGCAGGCATATGGCCCACAGTATGGCTAATAAGTATTGTGCTTGCTTGTTCATTGTTGTGCCTTTTTAAGTTTTTTGAATTATCCGATTGTACCTTTAATCACTCTAATCCCTTCCCCCTTTTTCCTTATTGGGAATTGATTGGTACAAAGATTGAAATACCCATTCTCAATACACAATACACTTTTTTATAGTTGTCTTTTAATAAGAGGTAATTAGTTTGGTGTAATAATTTGATAATCAAAATACAGTAAAAATATTTTGTCTCGAAAACAAAGAAAAGGGCACCGTAAAACACGGTGCCCCTCGGAAAAAGGACAAGCACAATTTCACTATCAATGGGCCACTACAACTCTATAGATACCGGTATAACTACCGCTTTTTACCTGCATTAGGTACATGCCCGCG
>CAYYZT010000404.1:0-3347 GCA_964476015.1 uncultured Chitinophaga sp. | reverse complement strand
TGGGGCTGGATTTTGCCAAGCACGACGGTGTAAAGGCTACCTTGGTGCGCGTGGCCGACCCTTATTCCGCCTTTACCGTGCTGCTGGAAAAATATGCCAGCCTTACTGCCGCCAATATCGAAAGCAAGATTGAGCAGCCCAATTTTATTGCCCCTACGGCCAAACTGGGCAACGAGGTATATGTGGGCGCACATGCCTACATTGGCGATGGCGCTACGATTGGCAACAACGTAAAAATATACCCCGGCTGCTACATCGGCCCGAACGTGCAGGTGGCGGACAACAGCATCCTTTACCCTAACGTAACGGTGTACCACCACTGCGCTATCGGTAAAAACGTTATCGTGCATGCCGGTACGGTTATCGGTTCCGATGGGTTTGGCTTTGCCCCGCAGCCTGATGGCAGCTATAAAAAGATACCCCAAACTGGCAACGTAATTATTGAGGATAATGTGGAGATTGGTGCCAACACGGTTATTGACCGCGCCACTTTGGGTTCCACCATCGTTCGCCAAGGCGTAAAGCTGGACAACCTGATACAAGTGGCCCACAACGTGGAGATTGGCGAGCACACCGTTATCGCCTCGCAAACCGGCATATCGGGCAGTACCAAGTTGGGCAAACACCTTATGGTGGGCGGTCAAGTGGGCTTTGCGGGCCATCTTACCATTGCTGACGGCTCCCAGTTTCAGGCACAAACCGGCGTGGCACAATCCATCAAAAAGCCTAATGGGGCGTATGCGGGCAGTCCGGCATATGACTACAACAAGCAGATAAAAACTTTTATAACTTTACGAAACCTGCCGGAAATGGAACGGCGGCTGCGCGAGCTGGAACACAAACTGGCCACGCTGACGAAACCTGCTGAGGAATGAACGATAAGCAACAGACCATCAAACAGCCCGTGAGCCTGTCCGGCATTGGGTTACACACCGGCAAGCCCGTTACCGTTACCATAAAACCCGCCGCGCCCAACCATGGCATCCGTTTCCAGAGGGTGGACCTGCCGGAACGCCCCACCATTAACGCCGATGCGGATTTGGTGGTGGAAACCGCCCGTGGCACCACTTTGGAGCAAAACGGCGGTCGCGTATCTACCGTGGAGCATTTGTTGGCGGCCTTGGTAGGCTTGCAGATTGACAACGTGCTGGTGGAAATGGACAGCACCGAAGCACCGATATTGGACGGAAGTGCCATGCCCTACATCAATGCCCTGCACGAGGCGGGAACGGAACAGCAGGAATCGCCGCGCAACTACTTTGTGCTGGATACCATACTGGAATACAAAGACCCGAAAAACGGCGTGGAGATTGTGGCCGTGCCCGATAACGGTTATCGCCTAACGGTAATGATTGACTACAACAGCAAGGTACTAGGCACCCAACACGCCCACTTGGACAAGGTGGAGGATTTTGAGGAATACGCCAGCGGTGCCCGCACTTTTTGCTTCCTGCACGAAATAGAATACCTCGTAAAACAAAACCTGATAAAAGGCGGCGACCTAAGCAATGCCATTGTGGTGGTTGACCGGGAGGTGAGCGAGGAAGAACTGGACAAGCTGAGCGAAGTGCTGAACAAGCCGAAAATAAGGGTGGAGAAAACAGGCATACTTAGCAACATAGAGCTTCGCCACGAAAACGAGCCTGCCCGCCACAAGCTGCTCGACCTGTTGGGCGATTTGGCCTTGGTGGGCCGCCCTGTTAAGGGTCGTATAGTGGCCACGCGGCCCGGCCATGCCTCCAACGTGCAGATGGCCAAGGTTATTAAAGCCTACATCAAAGAAAACCGAAACAAGGAAGACATACCCAAATACGACCCCTTGGCCCCACCCGTGTACGACATTAAGCAGATTGAAAAGATGTTGCCCCACAACTATCCTTTCCTGCTGGTGGACAAGATTATAGAAATGAGCGACAAGCACGTGGTTGGCCTTAAAAACGTAACGTTCAACGAGCCGTTTTTCCAAGGCCACTTTCCCGGAAACCCCGTGATGCCCGCCGTGTTGCAACTGGAAGCCTTGGCACAGGCCGGGGGCATATTGGCCTTGAATACGGTGCCCGACCCGGAGAATTACGATACCTATTTCCTGAAAATAGACCAAGCCCGGTTTAAGAACAAAGTAGGCCCCGGCGATACGTTGCTGTTAAAACTGGAACTGCTCAGCCCCATCCGCCGCGGCATTTGCGAAATGAAAGCCACCGCCTACGTAGGCGACAAAGTAGCCTCGGAGGCTTTGTTGATGGCCAAGATAATGCGGAGGGAACCAGCATGAACCAACCATTAGCGTACATCCACCCTTCGGCCAAAATAGCCGACAATGTGGTGATAGAGCCGTTTACCACCATCCATAAAGATGTGGTGATAGGCGAGGGAACTTGGATCGGCTCCAACGTGACCATTATGGAAGGTGCCCGGATCGGCAAAAACTGCAAGATTTTCCCCGGTGCCGTAATCTCCGCCGTTCCGCAAGATTTGAAGTTTCGTGGCGAATCCTCGGTGGTTGAAATCGGCGACAACGTGGTTATCCGCGAATGCGTTACCATCAACCGCGGCACCCAGCACAGCAACAAAACCGTTATCGGCAACAATTGCTTGCTGATGGCCTACGTACACATCGCCCACGATTGCTACATCGGCAACAACGTGGTGCTGGCCAACTGCGTAAACCTTGCGGGCCATATCGAAATTGACGACTATGCCATTATCGGCGGCATGAGCGCCATCCACCAGTTCGTAAAAATAGGTGCCCATGCGTTTCTTTCGGGCGGCGCATTGGTAGGCAAGGACGTACCGCCTTACGTAAAGGCGGGCCGTTTCCCCTTGAGCTATGTGGGCGTAAACTCCGTAGGGCTGCGCCGCAGGGGGTACAGCACGGAGCAAATCAACCAGATACTCGATATTTACCGCATCCTTTTCGTGCAGCACAGCAACGTGAGTATCGCGCTCAATATTATCGAGGCATCGGTGCCCGCCACGCCGGAGCGCGACATTATCATCAGCTTTATCCGCGATTCGGTACGCGGCATTATGAAAGGTTTCCGCCAGCGCAATGGAAATGATTAGGCTGGAACAGGTACGAAAGCGTTTCGAGCACGAATGGGTCATCAAAGACCTCAGCTATACCTTTACCCTCGATAAAGCCTATGCCATCCTTGGCCCGAACGGCTCGGGCAAAAGCACGCTGATGCAGTTAATATCGGGCGCGGTAACGCCCTCTGCCGGCACCATTGCCTATCAATTGGGCGGCAAAAACATTCCGGTGGAAAACGTCTTTCGCCAGATAAGCTATACCGGGCCGTATATACAGTTGATAGAGGAAATGACCTTGGCGGAGCACATCCAGTTTC
>CAYYZT010000403.1:0-3354 GCA_964476015.1 uncultured Chitinophaga sp. | reverse complement strand
TATCACAAAGAAGTGATGTCATTCCATTCGTTGGAACTGGAACGGGGGTGGTCTGCAGATGGGTATTGACTCATCTTTCCCTAAAAGGCAAGGGCATCGATCAATGGATCGGTGGGGTGCTCAATTCATCAATGGATGGAATTGCGGATGGGTATTGACTCATCGTGGTCTGTCTAGGTAAAGACAGGGGTGGAATCAAGTCGCTATTGATTCAGTTGTTCACCTGGAACCCAATCATTCGTCATTTGGGATGTCATTCTTTCAAGAATGGGAGGTGAACGTGAGACGGGCATTGGCTCGTCGTGTGGACTGTTGTCCAGTTCGTGGAAGTTTCGAGAATCGGCATTGGGTCGATGGAAATGATGAGGAGATGAATCTTTTGCTGGAGTTGACTCGAGATCAGTTGAACTAAGCAGGGATGTCATTATGCGGGAACAAGGTTGTTGCCCGAAATGAAGTAGCGGTGGCGATTGGAGTGAAGCAAGTGAAATCGCCAGAGGGAAGCGAAGGATGGAGATAAATCGTGAGCAAAGTTTTCAATTGATGATAATGGTCCATCGCCACAGAAGTGGAACCAGTGAATGCACATGACCGTGAGATTCATGAATATGTGAACAGGATGATAGATGTGCGATGTGCATTGGTGCAAGGGGCGAAAAGGCAACCATTCATCCGTTTGATGAAATGCCAATTGAAACGCTCAAGATAGATGGAGACACGAAAGGGGTTGTGGCTGACCGAGCATATGTCAAGTCACATCCTGAAGGAAGCCTGGAATGCGGAACCGCATATGCATGTGGGAACGGACCATCAGTGGAGAACAATGGTTAGAATGGGTGCAGGTTCATCAGCACCGTGTGCAGGGGTGTGTTTGATCATTGTGTGATAGTGTCCTTTCCCGCGAGTTCATCCAAGTTGATGGAGGAATCGCAGCAGGAGTATCGAGCGAGCCTGAGATTGCACACTAGGTGATGGTGTAGGTGAGGACTCGAAGAGGTAGGTGAGGACTCGAAGAGAGTAGCGCAGGGAATACGCTAGGAAAGGTATTGTGTGCATGCGTATTCATGCACAGAGTGTATCTGATAATGGTCGAAGCAGATGAAAGGACTGGACCTTGCGAGAAATGAAACATGGCAATGATGTCACATTCGGATTCACTGTGTTTGCTGCACTGATAAATGGTATCCTGATCGCGATACCTGTGAAGTTGACCACGAGGGGGTGTTGTTCAGACATGTTGCGGGGAGATCAGGATAGACATTGGACAGTGATGGAAATCTATAGGATATCTGGGATGGAGGACAACATCATGCCATATGCAGTCACTCCAGTGCAATCGGTGGATCGCATATAGCACAGGTACTGTGCATGTGCAGCAGGTTTCTTCAATGATTTGCTTCGATGGATGGATTATCATGTTGGGAAAAGATGCTCAAGAGAACATCAGGGCTCGAGGTGCAGGATCGTGGATCGCTATGCGAGCTAGGATGATGCGAAATGTGTTTGTGCGAAATCTTCCATTCCGAGTCAGCGAGGATAATTCAATGAAACAGAAAAATCAAATGATCGCGTGATGCCATATAACGTCTAGCAGAAGACACTGAGATGACAGAATCATTTGGGGCTCATTGGTATGAATAGAAGCTGTCGAAATATGCATTGGCAATCGATAAGTTAGAAGTTGCCTTGAAAGATGGAAGAGAATTGCTCGATAGAGCGTCGAGAAAGAAAGGAATCAGAGCATCGGGCAATCACCCGCGAAAGGCCATGATCAGGTCTGGCGTTGCCGAAGGTTGCACGAGGCCATAGATTGTGTGGTCATGTTCGATGTTTCAATCGATTCAAGCAAAATATGAAATGAGCGCATGAATGATGCGATGAGGAGTATTGGGCACGATTGGGAAAATCATGGTGACTCCGAGGAAGAGGAGTATGAGAGACATGACCTGGTCAAGATAATATGAGGATTCTTCGAATTGCTGAATTCGAAGGAATCAGAACACGAGTGTGGCGAACAGATATTGCAAGTAAATGTGAAAGGGACTATCAGTTCAACATTGCAAGTAGCAAACCAAGCAATGGTGTAACCAGTGGTTGGTTTGAGGGGTGGAGCTGCAATGTGAGCAGTCGACAGATGCTGATTGTGATATGAATTGACGGATGTCTGCTGCAATCGTTGTTTGAAGGATTGGAACCAGGATTGAAGAACACATCTGGGATGTGAGACCTGCCTGAGGACCAGCAAGAGAGCATTGAGGATGTGATGAATAGGGATCCATAAAGGCGTGATCCCAGGTGTATTGACACTCGATTGCAAGAGATGGAGGTCCACAGGGAGCCCAGGAAAGAATGGCTGATTTGAGGGTGTTCACAAGTTCTTCCTGTATTTGTGAAGTGCGGACAAGGTTCCACAGGTCTTGTGATGACATCGCAAACTTGGACAAAGTGCAGATGATTCAATATTCTCACCTGTGCCATGGAACGGTTGGTAGTGATTGCAGTCGAGCACACTCTGAGCTGCCACATGGGAGTCGAATCATTGTGTTGACGAGAGCCTTGCGACCTGGAGTGGCCGCAGTAAGGATAAATGTTGACCGAAGCAGATGTATCGAAAGTTGAAGGACAATGAGGTCGGTCGCATGCTGCTGAGAACAAGCATGCATGTGGAAGCTGAAGACTAGGTTTTCTCAAGATTCTGAGAGAATCCGAGATGGTCATCAGCTTAGCATCACGTGGTGACGATTCAGAGGTGAAACCGTGTATGATCTTGATAGGTGAAAGATCCGATGCAATTGGGATGTTTGAGGATAAGCATCCTGAGATATGATCATTGACTGGAAATCACAATCAGGGATGGATATGCTCCTGGAGGGTTCCCGATTCAAATAGAATGGGAACGAAGATGGAATTGTTTGAATCTAGGCATGTGGCCAAAAGAAAGCAGCGAATCTTGATGAAAACACCCATTGGCTTTGAGATTGATCTTGATAGGGGTGGCAGGATTCTGGAGTGATAGAATCTGCAGAGAATGAAACAGGAGAAGATCTGTGCATCAAGAGTGGTATAGCAACGACGCCAATGAACGTGAGCAACGCCGAGGGAAGTGTTGGATGACGATAGTTAGGAAACCTGTATGAACACTTGACGAGGTTGCGAATTCATGATGAGATAGATCGAGGTGATGGTTCAGGAGCGAATGGAACGATCCCGAAACGTCATGAGAAGACTGGGAGTATATGGAAAGCATTGAGACAGCGCAGTGGTCGTTGAGATGCGAGCTTCAAGCTGACTCAAGGATCAAAGGAACTTTGACCTTGAAAGCGGAGCAACAAGCGAGTGGGAACTGTCGCGATC
>CAYYZT010000402.1:0-3368 GCA_964476015.1 uncultured Chitinophaga sp. | reverse complement strand
GCTGCAACAACACCATAAACGCCAGCATTCGCTTTCAAAACCGTGGTTCGGTAACGCTGACAAGTTTGGTGTTCCGCTACCGTATCAATCCGGGTGTTTGGGATACCATTACTTGGACAGGAAACTTGGCATTTGGCGTTTCGGCCAACTATGCGCTGCCTACCGCTACCGTAAATGCGGGAGCCTATACGTTGGATGCCGAAGTGCTCTCTGTAAACGGCCAAGCCGACCAAAATGCCAGCAACAATACGGTTTCAAAGGCATTTACCGTTATCAATGGACAAAGCCTTGCCGTTACCCTTCGCACGGATTTTTATGCAAGCGAAACCACGTTGCGCATTTTGAACAGCAGCAACGTAGTAGTTTGGGAGCAATCAGGTTTCTCCAACAATACTTCTTATACCCTAGCTCCGTGTTTGGCCGTGGGCTGTTATACCTTTAGGATTCTGGATACTGGAGGCGACGGTATTTGCTGCACTTATGGCAACGGCTCTTATCGGGTAAATGCCCCCGATGGTAGCCTGATAGTGCAGGGCGGGCAGTTCGGTTCCTCCCAATCTACGAACTTCTGCATTACCGCCAGTGCCCCGGTAGCAGCCGCCACGGCCAGTGCCACGGAGGTCTGCACGGGCGAGAGCGTAATGTTTGCCAACCAGAGCACGGGCAGCTTCAGTTCGGTAAGCTGGGTGTTCCCGGGCGGTACGCCGGCCACTTCCACCAGCACTGCGCCAAGCGTGAGCTATGCCGCTGCCGGACGTTATGACGTAACGCTGATAGTAAGCGGTACTTTGGGTGTGGACTCCGTAACCCTTACCGATTACATAGAGGTAACCCAAGGCCCTGTGGCCAATATAACCGTGGCGAATACCAGTGCGACCGGGGCAAACGACGGTGCCGCCACGGTTAATGCCAGTGGTACGGGACCGCTTACTTATAACTGGAGCACTGGCGACAATGGCCCCGCTATCGCAGGGTTGGGCGCGGGCAACTACACCGTAACCGTAACCGATAACGCTGGCTGCGAAACCGTGCTTGCCTTTACCGTGCAGAATGGCCCGGTGGGGGTTGATAACTTGGCTTATACGTTGGGATTGACCCTATACCCAAATCCTGCCACGGAAGTGGTGAATATCTCGCTTTGGCAGGCCATGGAAGGTTCCTTACAGGTGTTTGATAACTTGGGCAAGGTGATTTATCAAACCAGCCAGTTGCAACAAAACAATGCCATCGACGTAAGTACTTGGCCCGCTGGCGTGTACCACGTAAGGGTAGCCGTGCCACAGGGCAACGTAGTGAAGAAGTTCGTGGTGAACTAGTCGACCGACGGTCCACGGTCGACAGTCGACTGTCCACGGAAAATTGGTCCAAGGTTTATTGTTGGATAGTCAGCGTTTATAGTCCATGTTTTGTGAAGTGTAGGTCTACAGCCAGTTGTGCGATTAAGTTGAACATAACCTGTTATCCTAAAGAATTGCAGTATCATCGGTCCACGAATAAAAACCGTGGACCGTCGACTGTGGACCATCGACCAACTATTTTTTCTTCCGAGCGGCCATGGGGTCTTCTTGCACGCTGCCGGTTTTCTTCTTGTGTTTCTTGGCCTGTTTGTTAGCTTGGGCCACGCCGATGGCTAGTATAATTCTTTTGCCGAAAGGTACTTTGGCCACGTTTTTCCTCCCCTTGCGGAAGTTATCGAAAAACACCTTGGAATATACCACCGCCAACGGCGCACAAGGGTTATGCGATAAGTGCTTACCGAAGACGCGTTTGTACACATCGGGGGCGTGGGGTTTCATGTAATTATAGGCCACCTCGGTGTTTTCGTACAGCACCTCGTTATCGCCATAGCAGGCGCAAAGCTGCACCGGGGCCTTCGGAATCCAGTTGTAGAGGCTGTTTTCCTTCAGTTTTCTGGTGAAGATAAAGTTGGTGTCGTTCTGGAAAACGTTGATAAGGCTATCGATTACCATTTCCCTGGGCACCCTGGGCAGCACCGAGTCCAAATACCCGTAATCAAAAACCCTTGGCAGGGCGAAATACTTCACCATATCCTTGTCGAACGGTGGCTTGAACACGGTGTAGATGTCGTCTTCCCACATATTATAGGCATAGTCGTAAGAGATAAGCAGATAGGGCAAATAGTGTGGGCGGTCATACTCCACAAACATGGTTTTGGCCTGTACGCCCGTAAGGTCGTAAGCCCCGGCCATAGGGGAGGAGGCAGTGAGCTGAACATCAGGAAATGCGCCGCTTTCCAGCATTTTATGGGTAGCCATAGCGGCATGCCCCCCTTGGGAATAGCCCGTTACGAACAGTTGGCCAGTGGTTTTGGCACCTAGGCTGGGCAACACTTCGCGGCAGGCTTTAATCATATAGATAACGGACATGGCCTCCGTAAAAGCATCGTGGTAGATGTGCTCTTTCTCGCCGCCACCAAGGCCATAATAGAACGGAAAGTAAGATATATAGCCATCTGCGGCATGCATCATGGTTATTACCTGCTCCAAATCTTGGATGCCGTAGCCTTGCTCTACCGATATTCGGGTGCCGTGGCAGTAGGCCATTTCGGCTAAGGGTTGGGTTGATTTGGGTAAATAGAGCACTCCTTTGGCCATAATATACGTACTGTCTAGCCACATGCCTTTGTAAGTTATTTCATACATACCTACCTCATAACGAACAGGGATAAGGATTTTTGGTATGCCATTGGCTTTCCAGAAGCGGTTTAGCGAGTCTTGGGTATAGGTGTAGAGCAGCTTGTGCTCCACTAAATAGCTGGCCGGGGCTTCTTTGGCGTAAATGGTTGATAAACAGGCAATGGAGAGGAGGAGGAGTGCGAGGATTTTTTTCATGGATATTTTCAATAAAAAATGAAACTACAAGTAAACGCAATTTTGCGACATTTTGAGACATTTTTTGAGATATTTTTGCGGTAAAATGTCGCAAAATGCCTCAATTTTGAGATAAAATAGCGCAAACTGCGGCATCTTTGAGGTATAACGCCCCATCTGCCATTTTTGGCCCGAAATATCCCCTTTTTATGACCCGACTCAGCGTAAACATCAACAAGGTTGCCCTTATCCGTAACGGCCGCGGCGGAAACGTGCCCGACGTGGTGCAAGTAGCCAAGGATTGCGAGCGTTTCGGCGCCGAAGGCATTACCGTACACCCCCGGCCCGACGAGCGGCATATCAAGTTTAAAGACGTGTACGATCTGAAAGACGTGGTGCGCACCGAATTTAACGTGGAGGGCTACCCCAATGCCCACTTTATGCAGATGATGCGCGACGTGAGGCCGCACCAGTGTACCCTCGTGCCCGATGGCCCCAAAGTGCTCACTTCCAGCGAGGGGTGGGACACGCTGAAGC
>CAYYZT010000401.1:0-3379 GCA_964476015.1 uncultured Chitinophaga sp. | reverse complement strand
ATGGTTTGGTAATCCAGGTGGTCGTAATGGTCGTGGGTGATGAGCAGGTAATCGATGCTGGGCAGGTCGTCCACCGTATATACATCGGTACCGCCATAGCTTTTGTTGCTGGCAGGCAAGGGCGATGCCGCGCCGCTAAACACGGGATCCACCAGAAAACGTTTGCCATCAATCTGCATAAAGTAGCTGCTGTGGCCAAACCATATCAGCACGTTCTGTGCAGGATCCAGCGACAACAAATCCGTTTTGTTTGATGGCAACACCTTTACCGGCCGGTTGCGCAGTTTTTTTCCGAACGCAAACTCCTTGATTACGGAATAGTAGCTGGCACCCTCGGTAAGCTGCGGGGTATGGTGTTGGTTTTGAAACTTGCCATCGCGATAGTTGGGCGATTGCTTGATGCGCTCCAGCCGCTCGCCCGTGGGCAGCGCGCCAAACTGCGGTTGTTGTAGGAAAATAATTATGCCCGCAACCAACACTACCAACAATACCACGATACCTATGGCCATTTTTTTCAGTATTTTCTTCATAAACAACTCACCAAACTTGTCTTGGTACAGTATAGTCGAACAAGGGGGCAAGATATTGGATGGGAGGGTGATTGAAAAACTTGCAGGGCAGCCGTATAGGGTTGAGCTTGCCATAACAACCAACAGTTTATAGCCCACGGTTTTAACCGTGGGCTATATTTTGAAATAATTTGCAACCATATTCAATTCCGCCACTAATGCATGGTTTTACTACAATTTTCGCTTCCCACTCTCAATTGCAATAAATTCGGGCAAGTAGTTGGGCGTACAGCCTTTTGATACCATTTCACCTTTATACAGCCCTGTTTGCTCCCCGAGGGCGATACATCTGCTTCGATACTGTTTCTCATAAACGCCAATCCACCCGGCAAGGAAATTCATGGCCCATTGAACTTCCGCCGCTTCGTTGGCCATGTTGGCTTCTATCTTGTCCAGCAATGCTTCGGTGTTGGCGGGCGGTGTTTGCCCCATCCACCGCAAGCGCGCTTGATAATACCAGAATATGCGCCTTTGTAGGGCCGAAGGGCTGTTTTGCCATGTTTCCATCAAGGCGATGGTGCGCTTGTCCTTGGTTAGTTGGTTGGCCATCAACCAGTCCATCAGTTGGTTTCGCTCGTCCAACGGATGTCCCTGCATATCCTTGTCTAGCTTATCTATAGCTTCTTGCGAAAGGCGTTTACCGTCCATAATGAGGATGGCCAGCAGCCTTGCTAGAAATCGTCCGGTAGCCCACAGCTCCATAGCCAGCTCATGGTCTTTCTTGATTTCCTTCGCAATGTTGCGCAGCTCACCCAGCTTGGATTGGGAGTTGATTTGCCCCAAGATGTTTTCCGCTTTGGAAGACAGCTTCATAACAGTTTTTTGGTTTGCTATAAAGATGGCGATTTCTGGAATTACCCCCATCAATTTATGGTTTGCTGTTTGATAGTGGGAAAACTGTTGCTAGCCAATCGGTGTTTGTATTTGCCGGATTCTGCCTGCGGTTGAAACGGTGGATAGAAGTTACATCATTTCAATGATGATAAGTCAACATAATCACCGCTATCGTGCCCCACCGCAAAATAAACTTCATTATGAGTTCTTAGAAAGAGCCTTTTGTCCAGATTTTTCGTGATTATTTCATCCAATACAAAGGCGCAGAAAGCTAACGGCAAAATCCAATCCAGCAATTCATAATCCTCGCTACTGGTTTTTGCAATGTCGTCAATTTCTTGTAAAACATCAGGTTGTGCATATCTATTTTCGGGCAAATAGGTTGGATTGCAAGCCCAGTCAATATCGTCTCTATCATAACTACTAGCACCTACCAAATAAATTGTCGGGATTTCTATTGTATTGTCAAGAAATTTTACGATTCCTATCCAAAAAGCCACCACGTTATCTGGTATTGGCTCTTCCGTTACAATTTGATTGAGCCAGTCATTCATACTCTCTAGTTGAGCCTCAACTTCTAAATCCTTTAGCTCTTGCCAATATGGTCTAGGCGCATATTCTTGATGTGCATCTAAAAGTTTGTTCCAAGCTTCTATAGCGGGCAACTTTAGTGCGAGGATATTAATAAACAAATCCCATGACTTACTATGCTCTAGTTCCATGCCGTAGCTTTTGAGCACTAAAATACGCCAGCAATGCTTGGAAACAAAAAGGCCCCACCGCGATAGCGATGGGGCCTCTAAATGCCTGAAAGCGTGCCCAGAACAGGAATCGAACCTGCACACCCTTGCGGGCACAAGACTCTGAATCTTGCTTGTCTACCAGTTTCAACATCTGGGCAATAAAAATGGAGCAATAAGCTCGGCGTTGTGGCACCCTCGCTGAAAGCGAGGGCGAGGCACCCGTCTGGTCCTCGTTTCCAACGAGGACTTAGGTAACACCGAGCTTCCAGCTCGAAATAATCCAAAGAACTTCAGGTGGTGCCCGGAACAAGATTCGAACTTGCACGTGCGTAAGCACACAACACCCTCAATGTTGCTTGTCTACCAATTTCAACATCCGGGCAAGGGATTGACAAATCTACGCGGTTTTTCACACCGTTTGCAATGTTCCGGCTACGCCCGCACAACCCTGTCAACGAAAAAAGGCAGTACTACACTGCCTCCGTTCCGTGATTTCGCTGGGACTCGAACCCAGGGCCCGTACATTAAAAGTGTACTGCTCTACCAACTGAGCTACGAAATCATTGCTCTTTTTTCAAAAGCCCTGCAAATATAGGTCAATAACGGGCCGTAGGCAAATAATGTTCGCATTTTTTGCGAAAAAAGTTTCGCCCTGTCTCGGCCGTACTACGTTACTCTTTGATAATGACACCCGTAGCCTCGAAAGCAAGCACGGCCTCGGGTTGGGTAATGGCATTGATTTCGGCCTCCGTTTTGCCCGCATCCTCGGCATAGTGCTTCAATTCCTCTACCGAAAGGGTGTCGTAGAACGCCTCGCCCTGCATAATTACAGGCTTGCCCGCGCTCTCCAGCGGCACAAAAAAGCCATAATCCTTAAAGGTTACTTTCATTTCCTTTCCGTCTCCAAGGTCCACGCGCATCCAGCAGCCTTTTTTCTTGCAGCAGGAGTTGATGGTGGTTTCTACTTTGCCCGTAAAGGTCTTTTCAGCCTCCATTTTAGCCACCAATTGGACAGGTGTGATGGCACCCTCGGCAGTAATGGTATCGCCGTGGTAAGTGGCGTTTACGGCAGCCGTGCTATCCGTTGGGGTAGTTTCGGGGGCCGTGTGGGTACCGCCGCCTTGGCAGCTTGCAAAAAAAAGGGTGCCGGCAGCGGCGAGGATAAGGAGGTTTTTCATTTATTGGTTATTGGTTATTGGTTATTGGTTATTGGTTATTGGTTATTGGTTATTG
>CAYYZT010000400.1:2713-3404 GCA_964476015.1 uncultured Chitinophaga sp. | reverse complement strand
GTGGCCGTATGAATGCCTGAGCATGATCCAAGTTAAGGCGGCGGAGTCCGGTGCCAGCCGACATACCACCCCTTCCGGCCGCATAGTGCGTTATGAGGCCCTCCTCACCGGAGATGAGCACTACCAGTGGGGCAGCCCGGCCGTGCGAGAACTGCGGCACCGGTTCAGCGAAATAGGGGTCGCGTCTTAGGTGTTCGTGGAAGGTGTCCCTTCTCGAGGCGGGAACGAGCAGTATAAATCCTTTAGCCATGTGCTTCAATTATCCCGCAAAGTTACGGCAATTGGCAAACGGGTACTGTGCTTTTCCTGTCACCCGCCCAAAGAACGATTGCTAACCGACAAACTCCTTTCTATGCATTACCCCAATACCACCCAAACTCCAAATGCGGTATTCGACCACTACCTCCCCGAACTCAGCCTCGGCGAACTGAAGGTGCTCCTCGTCGTGGTGCGCCAGACGCTCGGCTGGGTCGACCGGCGGACGGGCAGACGGAAGCAGCGCGACCGCATCTCGCATTCCCAGTTCGTCCTGAAGACCGGGCTTTCCAAGCGCGTAATAACTACCGCGCTTGCTTCGCTCCTTGCCAAGGGCTACATAGTTGCCACCGACCCGAGGGGCAACTCGCTCGCACTCGGGCACAGGCGGAAAGGGAGGAGCTACATCTACTACTCCTTCCAATCCGAACTAACC
>CAYYZT010000400.1:1229-2703 GCA_964476015.1 uncultured Chitinophaga sp. | reverse complement strand
AGAAAAGTGGGCATGACAAAACTAACCCATCAAAAGCCGAAACGGCTAAGATGGCAACCTTCATCGAGGCAGGACGGCTGTGCCAGAATCGCCTGCGCAGCCTCGGCGGCCGTCAGGCCGAAGGGAACGGCTCTCGGTGACGCCCTTTCTCCCGTCACCCAAAAGGCCGTCTGCCTTTCCGCCTGACGCGGCCTCAGAAAGGAAGCTCAGCGAGCTCCACGCCACCGCGCCGCTTGCCAAATCGGCAAGTACGGTGCGCTACCGCCGGGCATCGCCCTTGGCTACACTGGTGACGAAACATCATTCTTCACCAAAAAAACATGACATGGAACACCGGCAGAAACCCAAGCAGCGCATAGACCTGTACAAGGTCGTCACCGACAGAATCGTCGCGCTCCTCGAGCAGGGCACCGTGCCGTGGAGAAGGACGTGGACGGACGCGGGCATCCCCATGAACGCCGTCACGAAGCGCCCCTACACCGGCATCAACCTCATGCTCCTCGCGTTCCAGGGCCACGAGCGCAACCTCTTCCTCACCTACGAGCAGGCGAGGGACCTCGGCGGGACCGTCCGCAAGGGCGAGAAGGCCAGCATGGTCGTCTTCGTCAAGCGCACCCGCGCGGCGGAAGCGGAGGACGGCGAGACAGAAGCGAAGGAGAAGACCCTCTCGATGCTCAGGTACTTCAGCGTGTTCAACGTCTCGCAGTGCGACGGGCTGCCGGAGGACATCGTGCCTCCGCCAGTCACCCATCCCGAGCCCATCCCGCTCTGCGTGCGCGTCCTCGAGTGCATGCCCCAGTGCCCGAACGTATCCCACGGGGGGAGCGAAGCCTCTTACTCGCCCCAGACGGACACGGTCACCATGCCCCGCCCGGGCGCCTTCGAGAGCATGCAGGAATACTACGCCGCGCTCTTCCACGAGCTCGTGCACAGCACGGGCCACGCCAAGCGGCTCAACCGCAGGGAGGTGGTACGGAACGAGGGCCGGGCAAGCGAGGGCTACGCCGCGGAGGAGCTGACCGCCGAGCTCGGCGCCTGCTACCTCCGCTCGTTCGCGGGCATCGGGGACGTGCCGCTCGACAACCACGCCGCCTACATGGCGACATGGCTCGGGCGCCTGAGGAACGACCGGCGCCTCCTTTTCCGCGCGGCCAGCCAGGCGCAGCGCGCCGTGAACTGGATACTGTGCGTCGAGAGCGGCTACGAACCCGCTGAAGCCGAAGGCGATGGCGGCCGGTAGCGCGGAGCGTCGGGTCCACTACGGGGTGTACCCGAATTCGACGAGGAAGCATCCCGTCATCCGCATGCGGGGGAAGCACCTCGAGAGGTGGGGGTTCCGTCCGGGGGACCGCATCCGCGTGTCCATGGCGCCCGGAAGGATCGTCATCCGGAAAGCCTGACGCGCGCGTCGGGCTTTTTTTCGAAGGCGCGCCCGGCAAAGGAGTCGCCGGTACCGCGCTTCGGAATGCGGAAA
>CAYYZT010000400.1:0-1219 GCA_964476015.1 uncultured Chitinophaga sp. | reverse complement strand
CTTTTATCCCGGAAACGACATATAGACACAGCGAGACGGCCAATTTTGACCACGCAGGAATCCGCCAGATTTGCACGTGAAGTCAGAAGGATTGGAACGCCCGCCTGCAATGGGCGTGGACTATCCAATGCATGACTTCGTGGCCCCTGGCGGAGCCTCTGCGGGATGCGTTGGAATAGCTCCACGCCTCGCATTTCCAACCGGCCGGACGGAGCACCGGCCGCAAACGAAGACCCATGCAGGAAATCCGCCAGATCGAATGCCGGAGCGCCCGTGCCGAGGCACGCCGCGGCTCCCCCCGCGAATAGCCCCTCTTCCCGCCGCCTTCCGGGGCGGAGCACCTACCATTTTCCATGCCGCCTTGTGCGCGCCCGCCCGGCGGGCGCCGCCGTATCGTGCGGCCATACATTCGCTCATCACGACAAAAAATCGACATGAAAACAACGCAATGCCTCGCATGGCTCTGGGCCATGCTCCTTTTCCTCCCCCTCGCCGCCCCGGCGCAGGTCTCCGTCGAAACCATAGGGCGCACGGGCAGCAGCCTCACGTACCGGGTGACGACGGCGACGGCCGGCGACCTGACGGTGAGCGGGATATCGCAAAGCCCCCATTTCCCGATGACCTTCACCGCCCCCGTCCACAGGCGGCTTGACGCGGGGAGCGACACCGTCGAGGTGCCGGGACTCAGGGATTCCATGCCCTACCTGCTCGTCTTCTCGCTGGTATCGGGCGCGGACACCGGCAACATGCTCCTTAACGACACGACCCTGGCCGTGTTGGGCACGCTCCCGCCCGCCGTCGACACCGCCTTCATCCACAGCTGTACCCCCTTCTACGTGTACATGGAAGGAAGCGTGGACGTGGCCGGCACGAGCCTCACGGCCGTGAAGGGCTTCGTGAGCGCCAGAGGGCCCCGCCCGCCGGACGGGTACCACCGGGCGTACCTCGGGTACCTCGTGGGCACGGACACGGCGTCCGTTACCATCGGGTGCTGGATCGAGGGCGTGGAGCGCATCCCCGCGGAGGACACGCTCTACTTCTTCTTCGTCGCCGAGAACCACGTCGGGAGCGACACGAGCGACGTGCTGGCGTTCTCCACGGGCGAGGGCCTGATACGGAGGTATCCCCCGGACGTGCTGCGGGAAACCCCCACGGGAACCGCCATGCCGGATGCGGCCCCACTCGCCGCATACCCCAACCCGACGGACCCGTCCGTCGG
>CAYYZT010000399.1:0-3446 GCA_964476015.1 uncultured Chitinophaga sp. | reverse complement strand
GGCGGCGGCCAAGGCTGTACTTTTTGTATTGACGGTGCCGGCGGCGGCGGCGGCGGCGGCGGCGGCGGCGGCCAAGGTGGCCGTGGCGGCTTGGGTGCTTTCGGCGGCGGTGCTTCCATTAGCATATATGTAGTAAACGGCAACGGCGTTATTGCCGATTGCGTGATACAAAACGGTAATGCCGGTGCCGGTGGCAACGGCGGCAGCGGCGGCAGCGGCGGTACTGGTGGCCTTGGCTTTGCTGGCGGCTTGAACGCTTGTGGCTCTTCCAACAACGAGGTGGGCGACGGTGCCCGTGGCGGCAACGGCGGCGGCGGCGGACAAGGTGGCCGTGGCGGCAATGGCCAGCCAGGCGTATCGCACCCTATTTATGATAACGTGAACGGTATTTCCAACGGTACTACCATTCCGCAGCCTACGGTGTTGACGGTTAACTATTTCAATGGTTCTGCTTGTACCAATTCGGAGATTACCCTTACCAAGCAAACGGGCGTATGGAACCTATCCGGCGGCCCGGCTTTCATCAACGATTTGAATCCGCTGAACTCTTCTTATAACAATACCAGCAATCCGGCCTTGGTAAGCTTCCCCAACACGGGCAGCTACGATATTACGGTAAACGGCGGCACGTTCCGCAACTTTGTGACGATTACCGTAAACCGCCCATTGCCGGCCATTACCGGCAACGTGCCTGCTACTTTGTGTTCAGGTGCCAGCTTTAATTTGGCCACTACCACAACCGCTGATGAATACCAGTGGTTGATTTATGCCGCATCGGGCACGCCAAGTAGCCCACTTTATAGTTCCAACGTGCAAAACCCCGGTGCCATCAGCACCCTAACCACGGCGGGCACTTACTACCTGCGCCTGCGCACCCGTACGGAGTGCTGCGGTTGGTCGGTTCCGGTATATCAAACCATCCAAGTAGTGAACAACCCAACCGTGGATGCGGGTGCCAACCAAGTGGTGTGTAACGGCGGCACGGCTACTTTAACGGCCAACGGTACGGGCGCTTTTGCGTGGAGCGACGGGCAAACGGGCAATCCTATCACGGTTTCCCCGGCCAACTCTACCACCTACTCGGTAACGCTTACCAATGCCAACGGCTGCACCGCTACGGATACGGTTCGCGTAACGGTTAGCCCTGTTACTATTACTATTGACTCTACCCATGCGGTGGATTGCAACGGTAATGCAACGGGTGCAATATTCATTACCGCTATCGGCGATGCACCTTTCACCTACGAGTGGAGCGACAACAGCACCAGTGAGGACTTGGAAAACGTGGTTGCGGGCTCTTACACCGTAACCGTTACCAGTGCCAATAACTGTACGGCTACTGCCAGCGGTACCGTTGTGCAGCCGCAAGCATTGTTTGTAAATGCAGTGGCCGCCCAAAACGTATCGTGCAACGGGGGCAGCGATGGAGCCATCAATACCACGGTAATCGGCGGTACGGCCCCTTATACCTTTGCTTGGAACAATGCCCCAGCCACACAAAACCCAACTGGTTTGGCGGCTGGCCAATACATTGTAACCGTTACCGATGCCAACGGCTGTAGCTTGAGCGACACGGTGAACATTACCGAAGCGGGTGTGTTGACCTTGACCGAAAACATCACCAACGTTCGTTGCTTTGGCGGCAACAACGGTGCTATCAACGTAACGCCGAGTGGCGGTACGCAGCCGTTTACCTATGCTTGGAGCAGCGGTGGCGGCACTTCTCCCAACGCTTTCAACCTTACGGCGGCCACTTATGAAGTGACCGTAACGGATGCCAATGGCTGTTCTGCCATCGGCAACTATACCGTTACGCAACCTGCCGATTTGATATTGGTTACCTCCGTTGTGGATGCCAGTTGCTCTGCCGGTGGCGGCGGTGAAGCCAGTGTGAACGTAACTGGTGGCGTGGGCCCTTATACCTATAGCTGGAGCACCACCCCGGCCCAAACCACGGCTACCGCAACCAATTTGCGCCCAGGTACCTATACCGTGATAGTAACCGATGCCAACGACTGCATAAAAACCGCTACTGCCGAAGTAAAAACGGCCGGCAGTTTTGAGCTGGAACTGCAATTGCAAGACGTAGGCTGCCCCGGTGCCAACAACGGTCGTGCTACGGCTACCATTAAGGGCGGCACTTCACCGTTTACCTATACTTGGAGCAACAACCCGTCGCAGCCGGGTAACGTAAACAGCGGCCTTGCCAGCGGCAATTACGGCCTTACCGTAACCGATGCCAACGGATGCACGCAGAGCGAGAACTTCTTCATCGACGAGAACGCCGAGCTTACCGTGGAGATAGGCGTAAGCGTGGTAAACCTGGAACCGGGCGAAAGTGCCACTTTCGAGCCAACGGTGAGCCGCACGGGCAACTATGTTTATAGCTGGACCCCGGCCGCAGGCATCAGCAATGCTTCGCAACTGAACGTTACCGCCAACCCTAACCAAACTACTACCTATACGCTTACCGTGAATGAGAACAACTCGCCATGCGTGGCTACCGATACGGTAAGGGTTGTGGTGAGCAACTTGTACATTGTGCCCACCCAGTTTACGCCGAACGGCGATGGCCTGAACGACCAGTTTACGGTACTGATGCGCCCAGACGTGCAGTTGGTGGAGTTTGAAATCTACAACCGTTGGGGCAACAAGGTGTTTAGCGAAACCAACCGTGGTTGGGATGGTAAACTAGACGGCAACGAACAGCCCGTGGGTACTTATGTTTACCGTGCCCTGCTGCGTTTGCCTGACGGCACCGACGTGGCCATTTCCGGTGATATTACTTTGATTCGATAAAACAACAAGCACCATGAAAAAGCTTGCAATCATATACATGATGTGTCTCACCGCGATAGCGGCCATGGCACAGGATATACATTTCTCCCAGTTCTATAACTCTCCGCTCAACCTCAACCCAACCTTGACGGGTTTGGCCGATGGTAAGTTTCGCGTGGGCGGCATCTACCGCACCCAATGGAGCAAAGTGGCTCGTCCGTTCCGCACTACTTCGGTAGCGTTCGACATGCCCATCCAAAAAGGTTTTGCCGACGGCGACAAACTGGGCGTGGGCTTAGTGTTCTTCCACGACCAAACGGGCGAATACAACTTCACCACATTGGCGGTGAACGGCTCTTTTGCCTACCACAAGGTGCTCGACCGCGAAAGCCGCCACTATTTGAGCTTGGGCGTGCAGGTGGGCTTCACCCAAAAACGTTTTGATCTTTCCGACGGCTTGTTTGCCGACCAGATAGACGGAGGATTGAACGGCGGTGGCGTTACGGCGGAAAACATCGCCAGCAACTCCATTATCCACGAAAACCTGAACGTGGGCCTTTCGTATAGCGGTCGCCTTTCTGAGAAAACCGCTTTGTTTATTGGTGGCTCCATGTTCAACGTTACCCAACCGAAAGAAAGCTTCCTGAACGACGACAGCCAGCGTTTGC
>CAYYZT010000398.1:0-3451 GCA_964476015.1 uncultured Chitinophaga sp. | reverse complement strand
GGTGTACGTTTACGTGCTCGGGGTTGTCCATGCTTTTCAGGGCCAGTTCGCAGCCTTCGGCATCGGTTTTGGCCCAGCGTTTTATCTGCACCGTTTCCTCGCCCCCGGCGTATTTCTTGCTCAGTATCTGCAACTTGGGCATCGCCTCGAAGTACTTGCCGTTCATCTTCATCATCACCGCTTGCCAGTATTCCGCTTGGGGATATTCGGTGGCTTTTTTCTCCACCAAATAGCCAAACCATTCTTCGGCCTTCTTATAGTCGCGGGCTTGGTAGTACACGTTGGCCAGTTTCCACGCCACGGCAAAGGCTTCGGGCTTTTTGCCGATAATGGTCTCGTACATTTCGTAGGCCCCGTACAGGTTGCCCGCGGCCAGCCGCTTGTCGGCCACTTTCAGGCTTTTTTTGTACTTGAATTTGGCAGGCTTTTTAGCGGCCGTAGTGTCTTGCGCCAGCAGGGTAGTGGCGGCACTTAGCAGGAGTAGTATGGCGAGTGTTCTCAACACGGTAGTATGCGCTTTAATAAGTTATAACCTTGGGCACGGCACCAGCACTGGGCCGGGGTCGGTGCCGCCGCCCAGCTTGCCCGTATATATCAGGGCTATCTCGAAACCGCCGGTGGGCTTTGGCGCGGCTTTAAGGCCCGATGTGGTTATGTCATAAGCCAAGCCGAGCCTGATGTCCTTGAACTCCGCCCCGGCGGATACGATGCCAGCATCGCCTGTGCGCCACCAGCCGCCCACGCTCAGTACCACGGGGTCGTTTACGGCACCCAAGTGGTATTCCACGGCAGTGCCTAGGTTTATCTCTTTGGCTTTGTTTTGCAGTTGCACCACGTAGTTGGGGGTAAGGTACCAGCGTTTGTGCAGTTTGATGCGCAGCCCGCCGTGTATGCTGTAGCGCATTTTTAGGCGCACGTCTTGGTTCAGGAAACTCTCTTTGGGTTGCGTAAGGTGGTATAGCGTGGCACCTTGGAAGAGGCCGATGCGCTCGTGCGGCGTGGCACTGTACAACAGCCCCGCGTTCATGTCGAAGTAGCCGATGCTGGTGTTGGCAAAGTTTTCGCCGCTCACGGCGTTGGGGTCAAAATCGGTGCCGTTGAACATGCTGGGCAGCAACAGGCCGTTGGCTTTCAACTGGCGTTGCACATAGCCCAACTGCACGCCCAAGCCCAGATAGTGGTTGCCTTTTTTGCTGAGGAGCTTGTGGTAAGAAGCCGATACATAGCCCGAAAAGAGGCTCACCACGCCGTCGGCAGAGCGGTCGTGTACGGCCAGCGCGCCCACGCCGAACACGTCTTTTTTGAGCTTGTTTTTGAGCAGGCGCATGTCGTAAGAGGCGGCGAAGGTAACGTAGGGGGCCGTAACGGTGGCCCACTGGTTGCGGTAGATGCCCGCCGCACGGTAGTCGCCTTGCGAGTAGCCGCTCAGCGCGGGGTTGAGCGTAAGCGGCGAGGCGTAGAACTGCGAGAAGTGTATGTCTTGCGAACGGACACACAACGGCAACAACAGGGCAAGCAGTAGGGCGTAAACGTTCCTCACAGGCGGTTATTTTGTGAAGGTTAAGATAGATTTAAAAGTAATGAAAAAATTACAAAGCCATGAGGGTTTATGGACAGAGGGATGTGGACAAATGGACGAGGCACCACGGACGACGGACCAAGGGGCCAAATTGTTTGTAACCCTGCCCCTTCGAGTGTTGTAATAAACAAAAGAGCGCCCCGACACATTGCCGGGGCGCTCGCTGTTTTTTGTGATAATTCTTTTATCGCTGGTTAATGGTTACGTAGCCGGTGTTTATCCATGTTTCGTCGGCATTGTATATGGCCAGCTTGTACTCGCCCTTGGTATAGAAGGTATAGCTAAAGTACGGGCGGTCCCAAGTTTCTTTGATGTCGTAACGCTTCGTTTCCACAAACTCGGTATAGTCGCTGCCGCCTTTAGGCTTTTTGTAGATGTCCACAATCAACTGGGTGGTTTTCAGGGCCTTGCCATTGTCCACTTGCACCGTTAGGTAGCCGCCGTCTTTAGGTATGGTGAAAGAAGTGGCTTCGTTTACGGGTTTGTTGTCTTTCACTTCCTCACAAAACACCACTTTGGAGTTGGAGTAATAGTAGGTGTCCGTATTGCCGCTGCCGCCGCCACTGCTGGTGTTGGTGGTGCTGCTGGTGCTGCCCTTAAACTTGATGGTAAGGGTGGTGGAGGCAAGCTCTTCCACGTCGGCATTGTAAATGGTTACTTTGTAGTCGCCAGCTTCGGTAAACTTATAGTCCAACAGGGCGTATTTGCCCTCAGGGGTAGCGGTTTTGGTATCGTACTCCTCGTAGCTGCCACCTTTCTTTTTGTCGATAAAGAAGAAAATCATCTCATCGTTTATCCTGCGGCCGTTGTTGTTATACAATAGGTACACAAATCCGCCACTGGGCTCAATATTCCATACGCTGCCCTCGCCGATGGGTTTGCCGGTGGTTTTGTCGTAATCCTCGCAGGCATACACGCCTTGGGCCATTACCTGGCTTGCCACGCCCATCAAGGCCACTACCAGGAACAAAGAGAAAAACTTTTTCATGCTACGGTGTTTAGTTGTTTGTGAACTAGTGCTAAATTAATTAAAGGGTGTTAACAAAGCTTGTTTATTATCCACATTTGATGGTGTCGTCCGTCAAAATACCCAACGCTCGGTATCATGCCGCCAAGATAAAGTCAGTATTTCACGGTATCAACTTTATTTCTCCCTATTTCAGTCGAAAACTTACCAGCCCTTTTGGTTACAACACATTAAGCCAACCGCGTGCCATACTGCTCCTTTGCTAAGGGCAATTTTGGCCAAACCTTGCAACGGTGCAGTTTTTACTAAATGTGCCCGCTTGGTTGGCTTGGCGCAGTGTATGGTTTGCAATACAATATAGACTTTAAAATTATACTAATTCTAGAATTAAAACCAATAAAAAGAGCCCCAAGCTAGTGCAAGGGGCTCCAAGTATTCAGTTGGCAAAGAATTTATTCCGCGATAACCTCGAAGCTCAAATCCACTTTCAGGTCTTTGTGAAGATCGATAACAGCGGTAAAGCCGCCGAGGGTCTTCACTTCTTCCGGCATTTGGATTTTCCTGCGGTCGATTGGAATGTTCAGTTGTTTTTTGATGGCATCGGCCAGCTGGAGGCTGGTAACGGTACCGAACAGCTTTTCGTTTGTGCCGGCTTTGGCGCCCACTTTTACGGTGGCGTTTTTCAGCTTGTCCACTACGGTTTGCAGTTCTTTCATCAATTTATCCTCGCGGCGGGCGTCCTGGCGTTTCAGGTCTTCCCAAGCCTTTTTGTTGGAGGCGCTGGCAACGACGGCCAGTCCCTGCGGGATAAGATAGTTACGCCCGTATCCGGGTTTCACGTTCACTAGGTCGTTCTTGTAACCCAGCTTATCTACGTCTTGTTTCAGGATAACTTCCATCTTTCA